>DASTQT010000154.1:0-4388 GCA_035761605.1 Agromyces sp.
GCGCCCGCTCGTCGAGGATGGACACGACGACGACGGGGACCGACCGGGTCGACTCGTCGGCGCGCAGGCGACCGAGCACCTCCCAGCCGTCCAGCCCCGGGAGCCGGATGTCGAGGATGACCGCCGCCGGACCGAGGGCGCGGATCAGCTCGAGCCCCTCGTGCCCGTCCCTCGCGAGCACCACTCGCACGCCGAGCCCGTCGAGGTAGGCGGCCATCAGGTCGAGGGAGGCGCGGTCGTCGTCCACCACGACCACGATCGGCAGATGCCCCTCGTCGCCGGGCGGCGCAGGCTGTTCCTCGGCGGGACGGCGCATCGGCACCGTGAACCCGAAGGTGCTGCCGTCGCCCAGCTCCGATTCGAGCCACATGCGCCCGCCGAGGAGCGACACGATCCGCCGGCAGAGGGTCAGGCCGAGGCCCGTGCCCTCCTCGCGCTGCGGGCCGCGCCGGCCTTGCTGGAAGGACTCGAAGATGCGCTCCCGATCCTCGGGTGCGATGCCGGCGCCGTCATCGGTCACCGTGACCTCGAGGTCGTCGTCGACGCGACGCGCGGAGACCGCGACGTGTCCGCCGTCGGGCGTGAACTTCACGGCGTTGCTGAGCAGGTTGACGAGCACCTGCTTGAGCCTGAGCTCGTCCGACTCGATCTCGTCGACGCCGTCCTCGACCTCCAGGGTCACGGCGATGCCGTGCAGGCCGGCCCGCTCGCGCACCATCGAGATGCCGTACTCCATCGCGGCGCGGACGGGGAAGGTCGACGTGGCCAGCTCCATCCGGCCGGCCTCGACCTTCGAGAGGTCGAGGATGTCGTTGAGCAGCTGCAGCAGGTGACGGCCCGAGCTCAGGATGTCGCGGAGGTACTCGTCCTGGCGGTCGTTGAGCTCGCCGAACATGCGTTCCAGCAGGACCTCCGAGAAGCCGATGACCGCGTTGAGCGGCGTTCGGAGCTCATGCGACATGCTCGCGAGGAACTCGGACTTGTGCTGGCTGACGACCTGGAGCTCGGCGGTCTTCGTCTCGAGCTCCCGGAACAGCTGCGCGTTCCAGACCGCGAGCGCCGACTGGCTCGCGAAGGTCTCGAGGAACTCGACGGTCTCGTCCGAGAAGTCACCCGGCCGCTTCCGTCGCACGACCAGGGCGCCGATGATCCGCTCGCCGCGCAGGACGGGCACGGCGAGCACGGAGCGCCATCCGTCGTCGTGCAGGAGCTTCAGGTGCGGATCGAGCTCGACCGTGTCGAGGTCGGCGACCGCGATCGGATGCCCCTCGCGCGCGGCACGCCCGACGAGCGTGGTCTCGAGCTCGACCCGGATCCCGCGGAGCTTGCGGAGCAGCTCGGCGCTGCTGGCGTAGGCGCTGCGCACCGAGAAGCACCGCTCGTCCTCGACGTACTCCATGATCGAGCCGCCGTCGCAGCCGGAGAACCGCACGGCGTTCATGATGATGTTCGAGAGCACCTCGTCGAGCACCAGGCTCGAGCTGACCACCCCGCCGACCTCGCTCAGCGCCTCGAGCTGCTCGACCCGCCGCGCGAGCTCGATGCCGCGTTCCTCGAGCTCGCGGACGAGGTGGACGTTGCGCACGACGACGGCGGCCTGCGCGGCGACCGCCTCGAGCAGCGCGATGGCCCGCTCGTCGAACGGATCGACCTCGGTGCGCACGAGCGAGAGCGCTCCGACCACCTCGTCGTCGAGGAGCATCGGCGCCGCCATCACGGTCCGGAACTTCTCGATCCGCTGGACGTCCTGGCGCCCGTACTCCGGATCGCTGAGGACGTCGGGGATCTGGCTGATCTCCCGGTCGAGCGTCACGCGCCCGAGCAGGGTCGCCCGGTCGATCGTGAACGGCTGCTCCCCGATGCGGCGGACGAACTCGCTCGAGAGCCCGACCGAGGAGGCGAGCACGAAGTGGTCGCCCTCGATGAGGTACGCCGCGGCGGCCTCGCACCGGCACAGCCTCCGGGCGCTCTCGACCACGCTGTCGAGCACGGCGTCGGGGTCGGAGGCCGACCGGCCGAGCGCGGTGAGGACCTCGTTCATCGCCGCGAACTGCTCTGTGGCGTCGGTGAAGTCACGCTGGAGGCGTCGGAACTCCTCCTCGTCAACGCGGTGGCCATGCTCGTTCGTCATGGCCTCCCCCCTCGAGACCGATCGCGCGAAAGGCGACTTCGGGGTCATTGTCCACCCGGGTCGTTCGAGGGCGCAATGGCGTCAGCGCATCGCCTCGTCGTCGTGCTCGTGCTCGTGCTGGTGCTCGTGCTCCGCGATGTCGCGTCCGAGATCGTCCTCGATGAGCAGGTCGCGGCGCACGTTCTCGGAGCGGTACGCGGCGCGCCCGAGCATGTGCGCGGTCATCGGCTGGGTGAGCAGCTGGAAGGTCATGATGAGCACCGCGGTCGAGAGCACGCCCCACGTCGGCACGCGCAGCACGATCGTGAGCAGCACGACGGCGAGCCCCAGCACCTGCGGCTTCGTCGCCGCGTGCAGGCGGGTCGGCACGTCGGGGAAGCGCAGCACGCCGATCCCGGCCGCCAGCGAGAGGAAGCCGCTCAGCAGGATGAGCGCGCCGATCCCGAGTTCGGCGGCGTTCACGACGCATCCTCCTTCGAGATGAATCGCGCGATCGCGATCGAGCCGACGATCGCGAACAGCGCCAGCACGAGCATCACGACCAGCGTGTCGGTGTGCCGGTTGATCGCCATCTCGGCGCCGAGGCCGCAGATGGCGATCGCGAGCAGCACGTCGGTCGCGAGCGCGCGGTCGAGGATCGACGGCCCCTTGATGAGGCGGACCAGGGCCGCGATCGCTCCGGCGCCGAACATGACGCCGGCCGCGAGGCCCATGATGACGAGCGGGCTCATGCGTCGTCCCTTCCGTCGTCGTCGAGCGGATGCCGCGGGGCGGCCTGTTCCGGCGCGATCTCGCGGGCCACGTGCGCAGGCACCTCCGCGGGCTCGGGCGACACGGGGTGCTCACCGGTCGCGCGTCGGTGCCGCCGCGCCTCGCGGACCGCGGCGGCCTGCTCGCGGGTGCCGATCGCGAGGACGATGCGCTCCTCGGTGCCGAGCACCTGACGGCGCACGCGGTCGAGGTCCTCGGCGGTGCGCGTGCCGAGCGCGTGGAGGTAGAGCAGTCCGCGCTCTCGGTCGATGTCGACGACGACCGTGCCGGGGACCACCGAGATCGCCTCAGCGGTGAGCGTCGTCACAAGGTCGGAGCGCGTGAGCAGTTGCACGGCGATGATGGCGTTCGTGGGCTGCCAGCCGGGCCACACCGCGTTGAACGCGACCTGGATGGAGGCGCGCACCACGTCGAACATCATCCTGAGGCCGAGCAGCAGGGCGCGCCACGGGTCGAAGCGGCCGCTCAGCAGCACGGGCGGCAGGTAGAGCGCGCGCGTGACGGCGACGGCGAGCACGACGCCCGTGGTGATCGTGAGCACGTCGACGTGGTCCCACAGGAACACCCATAGCACGACGAGGCCGACGAGCAGCGGCGCCTGTCGCCACACCGCCTGCCACCGGGTGAGCTCGCTCATCGGCCCACCCCCTCGGGGAAGACCAGCGAGACGTACGTGCTCGCGTCGCGGAGGTCCTCGGCCGCGCGGCCGGAGAGGTCGTACAGCGGCCCGGCGAAGACCGTGAGCGCCACCGTGAGGGCGACCATGCCCGCGGTCGCGGCGAGCATCATGACCGGTGTGGTGCGGGTCGCGACCATGGTGGCGCCGGCCGGGGCCTCCTGCACCGAGTCGATGAGCCGTGAACGGTACCCCTCGAGCTCGCCGCGCGGCCGCCAGAAGGCGAGGTTCCAGAAGCGGGCCAGCGCGTACAGCGTGATGAGCGAGGTGGCGGCTCCCACGGCGACGACGACCCAGATCAGCCAATCGGGACCCGCCGCCGAGGTGCCGAGCGTCTCCGTCGCGGCCGTGCCGTCCGCCGCATCCGCCCCGGCGATGAACAGGCCCACCTTGCCGAGGAAGCCGGAGAACGGCGGGATGCCGCCGAGGTTCATCGCCGGCACGAAGAACAGGATGGCGAGCAGGGGCGACGCACGGCGCAGCCCGCCGAGCCGTGTGATCGACGTCGACCCGCCGAAGCGCTCGATGAGGCCCGTCGTGAGGAAGAGCGTGGTCTGGACGCTGATGTGGTGGACGACGTAGTAGATCGTCGCGGCGAGGCCGGCGACGCTCGCGAGGCCGATGCCGAAGATCATGTAGCCGATGTGGCTGACGAGCGTGAACGAGAGCAGTCGCTTGATGTCGGCCTGCGTGAGCGCGCCGAGGATGCCGACCGCCATCGTGAGTCCGCCCACGACGAGGAACAGGGTCGTCAGGTCGCTCTCGGGGAAGAGCACGGTCTCCGTGCGGATGATCGCGTAGACGCCGACC
>DASTQT010000155.1:0-2004 GCA_035761605.1 Agromyces sp.
GTCGTTCGACGCCGCGTTCTCGAACCAGTAGGGCACCGGATGGCGCGTGCCGCCGATCCCCTACGATCGGCGGGCATGCGTCCCGACCCCGCCGCACCCGAAGCCGGCGCTGCCGACTTCTGACGCACGTTCGTCGTCGGAGACCGGGTGGCTGTGCCGGCTCGGGCTGGCCGGCGTGGCAGGCCCCGCGAACGACGACACTGTCCGGATGGCTCATGTCAACAACGCCTCACGTGAGGGAGCACTGACATGAGCCAGCTGGACGAGCTCTCCGGGAGCGGGAGAGGGCGTGTCCGCCCCTAGGCGACCGGTGAGACGGGCGCGAGGGGTGTGCGCAGGTCGAGGATCGAGCCGCGCACCTCGCCGGCGTCGGGGTAACGCTCCTCGTGGGCGAGGCCGACGCCGGAGAGCCCGAGCCCGCCCGCCGCGGCATCCGTGACGAAGAGGTAGGGCCGGTAGCCGATCCGGTCGCGGATGCCGTTCTTGAGCAGCCGGTGGGCGACCGTGACAGCGGGGCCCAGGAGGTCGCTTCCGAGGCCGACGCTCTGCCGTACGCAGAGTCCTCGATGCAGGATCACCTTGAGGTCGAGGTAGGCGACGTTGGGGCAGGCGGTGCAGACGTGCTCGGGTCCCGGCGTGGCCCGGGTGCGCGCGGCGAGGAACCCCGCGTACATCGTCGCGAGCCGATCGAGCACGCGGTCGCCGTCGCCGTCGAGCGCCGACGCCGGCGCGCACGCGAAGACCGCGTCGCCTTCGAGCTTGACGAGCGCGAACTCGGGTGACGCCCCCGTCGCGACGCTGTCGAGCAGCTCGGCGAGCAGCGAGTACGCGATCGGGATGCCCTGGCTGAAGTCGACGCCGTGCGCCTCCTCGACGCTCGCGAGGAACGACGTGAAGCCCGAGATGTCGGCGATCAGGAGGTACCGCTCGCCCGCGGGAGCCTCCGCGACGTCGAGGGACGTCGTCGATGCCGCTCGATCCGTCATCCCTCGCTCCTCGCCCGTTCGAGCCGAGTCTAGGTCCGAGCGGCCCGATGCGGGGCGAAGCGGTGAGCGGATGCCGCGGGCGGAGGGCGTGCCCGCGACATCCGCTCGGCGGCTACGCCCGCTCGGTCACCGCGCCGTGCTTGAGGTGCAGCCGCCGCTCCGCGCGCCTCGCGACGGCGGAGTCGTGCGTGACGATCACGAGCGTGAGCCCGCGATCGCGCCAGAGGCCCTCGAGGAGGTCCATGATCTCGTCGCGGGTCTGCTCGTCGAGGTTGCCGGTGGGCTCGTCGGCGAGGAGGACCTCGGGCTCCTTCACGAGGGCCCGCGCAATGGCGACGCGCTGCTGCTGGCCGCCCGACAGCTCGCCCGGCACGTGGTGCGCGCGGTCGCCGAGGCCGACCGACTCGAGCGCCGCGGTCGAACGCCGGCGGCGCTCCTCGGCCGGCACGCCGAGGGGCTCGAGCGCGGTCTCGACGTTCTCCTGCGCGGTGAGCGTCGGGATGAGGTTGAACCCCTGGAAGACGAACCCGATCTCCCTCGCGCGGATGCCGCCGAGCTTCGTATCGGGCATGCCCGACAGGTCCGCCTCGCCGAGCGAGACGCGGCCGGACGTCGGTCGGTCGAGCGCGCCGAGCAGCTGCAGCAGCGTCGACTTGCCGCCGCCGGTCGGGCCTTGGATCGCGACGAGCTGCCCGGTCGGGATCGTGAGGCTCACATCCTTCAGCGCCGTGATCTCGCGCTCCTTCTGCCGGTAGGTCTTCGTGACGTTCTCGAGGGTGTACATGGGGTTCCTTCCGTGGTGCTGGTCGTGAGGGCCGGGTGGGGTCGGGGTAGGGTCAGGCCGAGCGGATGTCGCGGCAACCGTCACGCGGTGCTGCGGAGCGCCTCGGCGGGGCGGAGCAGGCTGGCGCGCCATCCGCCGATCGCACCGGCGAGCAGGCCGCCGACCACGGCGAGGCCGACCGCGAGGGCGACCACGGTCATGGTCACGGGCGCGGTGAGCACGACCTCGCTGGCC
>DASTQT010000156.1:0-2195 GCA_035761605.1 Agromyces sp.
TCGAGGAGGCGATGATCGCCCACCTCGAGGAGAACGGCGCCCAGCCCGACCTGTTCTCGGCCGACGGCTTCGTGGCCGCGCAGATGATCGTGCAGGCCGTGCGCGAGGGCGGCGACGACGTCGAGGCCATGATCGACGCACTCGAGGGCTGGTCCTTCGAGTCGGTCAAGGGCGAGGTCACGGTGCGCGAGGAGGACCACGCGCTCATCCAGCCCATGTACCAGGTCTCGCTCGTCGAGGGCGACGCCGGCTGGGAGCCCGAGCTCGTCGAGACGGTCGACGCCGAGACCGTCGCGCCGCCCGTCGCCGAGTAGTCCGCCGTCCGCATCGAAGTCACGGAAGACCCACGCGAATGACCGACCACGTCGCGCTCGAGCTCGAGCATGTCACCCTCCGCATCGGCGGGGCGCTCCTCCTGAAGGACGTGTCCCTGGCGGTGCCCGAGGGCGAGATGCTCGGCGTCATCGGCCCGAACGGCGCCGGCAAGACGACCCTGTTCAACGTCGCCTCCGGCGTGCTGCGCCCGACCGAGGGCGCCGTGCGCCTCGCGGGCGCCGACGTGACCCGGCATCCCGTGCATCGCCGCGCCGCGGCCGGCCTCGGTCGCACGTTCCAGACCTCGAGCCTGTTCCCGGCGCTCGACGTGCTCGAGAACGTGCGGCTCGCCGCCCAGGTGCGCGAGGGTCGCGCGGCATCCGTGTTCCGCACCCCGCGGCGCACGGATGCCGCGACCCGCCGCGCGACGGCGGCGCTCGAGGAGGTCGGCATGGCCCACCGGGCCGACGCGACCGCCTCGGGACTCGCCCACGGCGAGAAGCGCAAGGTCGAGATCGCGATGCTCATCGCGATGGAGCCCCGCGTGATCCTCCTCGACGAGCCCATGGCGGGCGTCGGCTCGGCCGACGTGCCGGCGCTCACCGAGGTGATCCGCGGGCTCCACCGCGGTGGGCGCACCGTGCTCATGGTCGAGCACCACATGGACGTCGTGCTCGGCCTCGCCGACCGGGTCGCCGTCATGCACCACGGCGAGCTGCTCGCCGTCGACTCCCCGGAGGCCGTCATGGCGAACCCGACCGTGCAGTCCGCCTACCTGGGCAGCGCCGCATGAGCGCCGAGCCCACGCCGAGCGAACCCGCACGCGGCGAGCCCATCCTGAGCGTCCGCAACCTCTTCGGCCGCATCGCGGGCCAGCAGGTCGTCGAGGACGTCACGTTCGACGTGCCCGCGACCGGCGTGACCGCCCTGCTCGGCCGCAACGGGGTCGGCAAGACCTCGACGATCAAGTCGATCCTCGGGCTGATCGAGCGATCGGGCGAGATCCGCCTGGCCGGCGAGCGGATCGACCGGCTGCCCACGCACCGCATCGTGCAGCGCGGTGTCGCGTACGTGCCCGAGGATCGCGAGGTGTTCGGGTCGCTCACGGTCGCCGAGAACCTGCGGCTCGCCGAACGCGACCGGATGCCGCGGCGTGAGCTCGTGGCATCCCTGTTCCCCGACCTGCAGGCCAGGCTCGAACAGCGCGCCGGCACGCTCTCGGGCGGCCAGCAGCAGATGGTCTCGCTCGCGCGCGCACTGGTGAACGAGAACCGGCTGCTGCTCGTCGACGAGCCCACCAAGGGCCTCGCGCCGCGCATCGTCGACGAGGTCGCCGATGCGCTCGCCGAGGCCGCGCGCACCGCGCCGATCCTCCTCGTCGAGCAGAACCTCCTGGTGGTGCGCCGGCTCGCCGAGCGGGTCGTGGTGCTCTCCTCCGGCCGGGTCGTGTTCTCGGGCACGGCCGACGAACTCCTCGACGACCACGACCGCGTGCAGCGATACCTCGGCGTGCACGACGAACGGGAAGCCGCCTGATGGACACTCTGGTCCTCCTCCTCATCACCGGACTCGGGCTCGGTGCCCTCTACTTCCTCGTCGCGAGCGGGCTCTCGCTCATCTACGGGCTCATGGGCGTGCTCAACTTCGCGCACGGCGCCTTCCTCACGATCGCGGCGTTCCTCGGCTGGGAGGCCGGACGGCGCATCTCCGACGGCACCTGGACCGGGCTGCTCATCTCGATGGCCGTCGGCATCGTGGTCGGCGCGACCGTCGCCGTGCTGACGGAGGTGCTCGTCATCCGCCGGCTCTACGAACGCCACATCGAGCAGGCGCTCGTCACCGTCGGCATCTCGCTCGCCGCCGTCGCCCTCTTCGAGGGA
>DASTQT010000157.1:0-4064 GCA_035761605.1 Agromyces sp.
CGCCGCCCTCGACGACCCAGGTCATCCCGGGCGTCGTGATCACCGATCGCCGTGGGGTCGAGCCGGTCGAGGACCACGCCGAAGGCGACGACCACCCCGCGATCCGCGTGCTCGCGCCCGAGGCCGACACGGCGGCGGTCATCGAGGTCGTCGACGAGTCCGGGACGAGCGTCTCGCGCATCGACGCCGAGCTCCTCGCCGGGCGTGCCGTCGACGTCCCGATCGGCGTCGTCGAGCCCGGCGACTACACGGTCGTCGTCGAGGCGGACGCACCGGTGGTCGCCGCCGCGCGCGCCACCGTGCTCGGCGACGGGGATGACCCGATCGTCGCGGACCTGTCGTGGACCGCGGCGACCGCGCCCCTCCTGGAGCGTGCGACGGTCGCCGTCCCGCAGGGACCCGGCGCGGTGCTGCACGTGGCGAACCCGGGCGACGAGGAGGCGGTGGTCGAGGCCGCGATCGGGGGAGCGCAGCGCGAGCTGAGAATCCCGGCCGGCGGCGCGGCATCCGTCGAGCTCGAACCCGATGCCCGCGTCGTGCTCGACGGCGTCGACGGCCTGCACGCGTCGGTGTCGTTCTCCGGCGACGCGCAGCTCTCGTCGATGCCGATCGCGCCTCCGGGACCGCTCGACGCTCCCGTCCGCGTCTACCCGCAGTGACGCCGCAGCAGCCGACGATCCAGGTGGCGCCTGCGGCTCAGAAGTGCCGGTAGCGCCCCGGCGAGAGCTCCCACGGGTCTCGTCCGAGGAAGTCGGCGACGGCGCGGAACACGCAGCTCTCCACGAGCAGCTTCTCGTCCTTCTCCTCGCCCTCCTGCGTGCGGAGGAACCGCACGATCGGGAGCCGGAAGAACACGATGCGGCGTTCGTCGTGATGGACCTTCCACCGGTCGACGTGGTCGTCGTGGATCGCCTCGGCGGGCGCGTCGGCGACCTGGAAGCTCACGCCCTCGAGGTCGGGCCACAGCCCGCGGAGGTATGCGGCGGTCGAGGCGATCGTGACGTCGAACTCCTCGATGCGCGTGCGCAGCGGCTCGAGGTGCGGGCCGGTGACGGCCGAGCGCATGCCGCGGCCGTGACGATCGCGGGCGAGGCGCCTCGGCGAGGCGGGCGTCGCTGCGACACGACGGGAACGGGGCATGACCTCCACTGTAGCGGGGCTCCGGATCGCTAATCTGGGTTCGCCATGAGACGTTGTTCGCGCACCGCATGCACCGCCGACGCGGTCGCGACCCTGACGTACGACTACGCCGATTCGCTCGCCGTGCTGGGGCCGCTGTCGTTCACGCGCGAGCCGCACTCGTACGACCTGTGCGAGCGCCACGCCGCGCGCACGTCCGCTCCGCGGGGCTGGCAGATCATCAGGCATGTCACGGTCGGTGAGGTAGGGTTCACGGCATGAATCCCCCCTCCCTCCCCGGCGCTTCGGCGCGCCTCGAAACGATCGTGAAGGCCTACGACGTCCGCGGCATCGTGGGCGACGTGCTGACCGACGAGGTCGTCGAGGCGCTCGGCGCGGCATTCGTCGACGAGGTCGGCGCCATGGGCGGGCGGGTGGTCGTCGGCCACGACATGCGGGACTCCTCGCCGGGGTTCGCCGACGCGTTCACGCGCGGGGCGGCCGCACGCGGCGCCGACGTGGTGGCGATCGGCCTGTGCTCGACCGACGAGACCTACTTCGCCTCCGGTTCGATGAACGCCCCGGCGGCGATGTTCACCGCGAGCCACAACCCCGCCGCCTACAACGGCATCAAGTTCTCGCGCGCCGGTGCACAGGGCATCTCGCTCGACACCGGACTCGCGGCGATCCGCGATCGGGCGAGCGACTACCTCGATGCCGGCGGCGTCGACACCGTCGGCGCACCCGGCGGCGTCGAGCGCGTCGACGTCCTCGCCGACTACGCGCGCCATCTCCGTTCGCTCGTCGACCTCCGCGGCATCCGTCCGTTGAAGGTGGTCGTCGACGCCGGCAACGGAATGGGCGGACTCACGGTGCCTGCGGTCCTCGGCGAGGCCGCGGGCCTGCCGGCGCTGCCGCTCGAGGTCGTGCCCCTGTACTTCGAGCTCGACGGCACGTTCCCCAACCACGAGGCGAACCCGCTCGATCCGGCGAACCTGGTCGACCTGCAGCGCGCGGTCGTCGAGCACGGCGCCGACCTCGGCCTCGCGTTCGACGGCGACGCCGACCGCTGCTTCGTCGTCGACGAGCGCGGCGGCGCAGTCGATCCGTCGGCGGTCGCGGCGATCGTCGCGCTGCGCGAGATCGCCCGCGTCCGGGCGCTCGGCGAGGACGAGCCGATCGTCATCCACAACCTCATCACCTCGCGCTTCGTGCCCGAGGCGATCGAGGCGGCCGGCGCGGTCGCCGTCCGAACGCGGGTCGGGCACTCGCTCATCAAGGACCGGATGGCCGAGACCGGCGCCGTCTTCGGCGGCGAGCACTCCGCGCACTACTACTTCCGCGACTTCTGGGGTGCCGACAACGGCATGCTCGCCGCGATGCACCTGCTCGCCGAGTTCGGCTCGCAGGCCGCGCCGCTGTCGCAGCTCGCTGCGCGATTCACGCCGTACGTGCTGTCGGGCGAGCTCAACTCGACCGTCGAGGACGTGCCTGCCGCCTACACCCGCATCGTCGAGGCGTTCACCGGTCGCGCCGAGTTCGACGAGCTCGACGGGCTCACGGCGACGGGCCTCGTCGCGGGCGACGAGCCCTTCTGGTGGTTCAACGTGCGACCCTCGAACACCGAGCCGCTGCTGCGCCTGAACGTCGAGGGCGAGGATGCCGCGACGATGACGGCGATCCGCGACGAGGTGCTCGCGCTCATCCGCGCCTGAGGGTCGCGGACGCGAGTGCGAGAATGGACCCCATGACCCTCGCCAGCTCGACCGCGACATCCGCTCTGCCCTTCAAGGTCGCCGACCTCACGCTCGCCGAGGCCGGGCGCCACCAGCTCCGCCTCGCCGAGAACGAGATGCCGGGCCTGATGGCGCTGCGCGCCGAGTTCGGCGGGTCCACGCCGCTCGCGGGCGCCCGCATCGCCGGCAGCCTGCACATGACGGTGCAGACGGCGGTGCTCATCGAGACGCTCGTCGCGCTCGGCGCGCAGGTGCGCTGGGCGAGCTGCAACATCTTCTCCACGCAGGATGAGGCGGCCGCGGCGGTCGTCGTCGGCCCCGACGGCACGGTCGACGCGCCGGCGGGCGTGCCGGTCTTCGCCTGGAAGGGCGAGACGCTCGAGGAGTACTGGTGGTGCACCGACCGCATCTTCGACTGGTCGGCCGAGGCGGGGGCGGCGGGCGCCGACTGGATCGGCCCGAACATGATCCTCGACGACGGCGGCGACGCCACGCTGCTGGTGCACCGCGGCCGCGAGTTCGAGGCCGCCGGAGCGGTGCCCGAGGCGACCGGTGAGGCGAGCGGCGAGTACCGCGTCGTGCTCGACACGCTCCGCCGCTCGCTCCAGCTCACCCCCGACCGCTGGACCCGGATCGCCGCCGAGCTGAAGGGCGTGACCGAGGAGACGACCACGGGCGTGCACCGCCTGTACGAGCTGCACGCGGCGGGCGAGCTGCTCTTCCCGGCGATCAACGTCAACGACTCGGTCACGAAGTCGAAGTTCGACAACAAGTACGGCATCCGGCACTCGCTGCCGGACGGCCTGAACCGGGCCACCGACGTGCTGATGGGCGGCAAGGTCGCGTTCGTCGCCGGGTACGGCGACGTCGGCAAGGGCGCCGCCGAGGCGCTCCGCGGCCAGGGCGCGCGCGTGATCGTGTCCGAGGTCGACCCGATCAACGCGCTGCAGGCCGCGATGGACGGCTACCAGGTGTCGCGTCTCGAGTCGGTGCTCGACCAGGTCGACATCCTGGTCACCGGCACGGGCAACAAGGACGTCGTGCGGCTCGAGCACCTCCTCGGGTTGAAGCACCTCGCGATCGTCGCGAACGTCGGCCACTTCGACAACGAGATCGACATGGCCGCGCTGGAGTCGCTCGAGGGCGCGGAGAAGGTCGAGATCAAGCCGCAGGTGCACGAGTGGCGGCTGCCGAACGGCCGCAGCATCC
>DASTQT010000158.1:0-9909 GCA_035761605.1 Agromyces sp.
TTCCGCGCTGCGCTGGCGATCGCCGCCGCCGGCTGCCTGATCGCCGGGGTCGCCCAGCCTGCGACCGCGGCGCCGCCCGACGCCGGCCCGCCCGCCGGGACGCCCCAGCTCGAGGTGCTCGACCGCGGCCTCGTGGCGGTCGCCACCGACGCGGGCGTGTTCCTCAGCTGGCGCCTGCTCGCCCCCGAGGCGACCGGCACCACCGACACCGGCGTCGCCGGGCCCGACTTCGCGGTCTACCGCGACGGCGAGCGCATCGCCACCGTGACCGACAGTACGAACTTCGCCGACGCCGCCGGCACCGCCGCGGCCGAGTACGCCGTGGCGCCGATCGTCAACGGCGTCGAGCTCGAGGCGAGCGCCGCGACATCCGCCTGGGCCCAGGGCTACTACGACCTGCCGCTGCAGAAGCCCGCCGACGGCGTGACGCCGCCCGGCGTGATCTGGGGTGAGGCGGGCGAGCCGTACACGTACTCCGCCAACGACGCGTCGGTCGGCGACGTCGACGGCGACGGCCAGTACGAGTTCGTGGTCAAGTGGGACCCGTCCAACTCGAAGGACGTCTCGCAGGTCGGCTACACCGGGCCGGTCTACCTCGACACGTACGAGCTCGACGGCACGCTGCTGAATCGCATCGACCTCGGCGTGAACATCCGCGCCGGCGCGCACTACACGCAGTTCCTCGTGTACGACTTCGACGGCGACGGGCGCTCGGAGACCATGCTCAAGACCGCGCCGGGCACCAAGTCGACCACGTACGCGGCGGATGGCACGAAGACGGGCGAGCGGTACGTGACGATGCCCGAGGC
The DNA here is from genome assembly GCA_035761605.1 of Agromyces sp. Lineage (GTDB taxonomy): Bacteria > Actinomycetota > Actinomycetes > Actinomycetales > Microbacteriaceae > Agromyces. The sequence continues at coordinate 810 of DASTQT010000158.1, forward strand.
GGATGTCGCGGCCGGCTACTCGCACGCCGACGACTACCGCATGAGCGCCGCCGACTACGAGGCCCACCTCGTGGAGATGTTCCAGGGCTGGACCGAGCACCCCGAGGTGGTCGCGGGGAACTGGCCCGCGACGCTCGAGGAGGCGTTCGGCATCCCCGTGAGCCACGAGTACCCGCTCTCGAAGCAGAGCGCGGAGGAGCTCGTCGACCACTTCATCGACGTCTACGCGCCCTCGCGCAGCACCCGGAACGTGCTGCGGAACTTCGAGGGCTTCATCGTCGACGGACCGGAGTACCTGACCGTCTTCGACAGCGCGACGGGCGAGGAACTGCAGACCATCCCGTACGCGCCCGGCCGCGACGACGACGGACTGCTGTGGGGCGACTACGCCATGGCGCGCATCGAGCCGGGCAACCGGGTCGACCGGTTCCTCTCGGGCGTGGGCTACTTCGACGGCGAGCACCCGTCGGCGCTGTTCGCGCGCGGCTACTACACGCGCACGACCATGGTCGCGTACGACTGGGACGGCGAGCAGCTCGCCGAGCGCTGGTCGGTCGACAGCGGACACGTGCCCATGTCGAACCCGTTCAACGACTCGCCGCACGGCCGTGACGGCACCGACCCCGAGTTCGCGACGATCACCACGCAGGGCGACCACTCGCTGAGCACGGCCGACGTCGACGGCGACGGCAAGCACGAGGTGGTGTACGGCTCGGCCACGATCGACGACGACGGCAGCCTGCTGTACAGCTCGTTCGACGTGCTGCCCGCCGGCAGCGCCGCACCGGGCGAGAACGTGCGCCTCGGCCACGGCGACGCCATGCACGTCACCGACATCGACCCGGCCCGTCCGGGCGTCGAGGTGTGGACCGCGCACGAGGGCGGCACCTTCGCGCCCTATGGCTCGGTGCTCCGCGACGCGGCGACGGGCGAGGCGCTCTTCGGCGCGTACTCCGGCCGCGACACCGGTCGCGCGATGATCGGCGACGTTCGCAGCGACGTGCCGGGCATCGAGGTCTGGGCGAGCATGCCCGGAGGGACGGAGGCGAGCGGCCTGCTCAGCGCGAGCGGCGACATCCTGTCGTCGTCGATCCCCGGCACGAACATGTCGATCCGCTGGTCGCCCGACCTCACGACGCAGATCGTCAACGGCAGCGGCAACGCGACCACGACGATCGACGACTGGGAGCGCGGCCGCGTGCTGACCGCCGAGGGCACCCGCACGAACAACGGCACGAAGGGCAATCCGTCCCTCGTCGCCGACGTGTTCGGCGACTGGCGCGAGGAGCTCCTGGTGCGGACCGCGGACTCGACCGCGCTCCGCATCTACACGCCGACCGAGGTCACGACGCACAAGCTGACGACGCTCATGCACGACGTGCAGTACCGCGCCGAGACGGCCCGCCAGCAGACGACGTACAACCAGCCGGCGTACACGTCGTTCTACCTCGCGAGCGACATGGACTTCGCCGACGTGCCGCTGCTCACCGCCCCGGCCACGCCGGTCGGCCCGACGTTCAAGGACCGCCCCGGCACCGAACACGACGAGGTGCAGATCCCGCACGACCCGGCGTTCGCCTACTTCGTCGACGGCGAGCTCGTCGAGAAGGGCAAGTTCGACGCCGACGGCGAGGTCACCGTGGTGGCCGTGCCGAAGGCCTGGGTGTCGATCGCCGAGGGCGCCGACGCCGAGTGGACGGTCGTGTTCGACGGCTGACCCCGCGATGCGGTGACGGATGCCGCGCGCCGCGACATCCGTCAACGCCCCCCGATCCCGCCCCGGGTGCCGATCCGTGCCGTGCACCCGGGGCGGACCTCCGCCCGTGCCCCGGCGTCAGCGGGCGGCGGACGCCTCGGCGGGACGTGCGTCGGCGGGGGCGCCGGCGCGACGGCGGCGGGCGGCGGCGACGCGCCGGCCGATCACGCCATGGCGCGGGGCGAACAGGTAGGCGAGGGCGAACGCGACGCCCATGGTGAGCACGACCATGCCGCCCGACGCCGCATCGAGGTAGTAACTCGCATAGATCCCGATGATCGCGCAGGCCGCCGCGATCGAGGGCGCGATCACGAGCATGCGCGCGAAGCGATCGGTGAGCAGGTACGCGGTCGCGCCGGGGATGATCACCATCGCGACGACGAGGACGACGCCGACCGCCTGCAGCGCGACCACGACGGTGAGGGCCAGCAGGCCGAGCAGGAGCGCCCCCAGGGCCCGCGGGTTCAGCCCGATCGCGTGCGCGTGCGTCGGGTCGAACGCGTACAGCGTGAGGTCGCGGCGCTTCAGCACGAGGATCGCGAGCGTGACCGCGCCGAGCGCGAGCACCTGCACGAGGTCGGCGACGCTCACTCCGAGCAGGTTGCCGAACAGGATGTGGCCCAGGTCGGTCTGGCTCGGCACGACCGAGATGAGCACGAGGCCGAGTGCGAAGAGCGTCGTGAACACGACGCCGATCGCGGCATCCTCCTTCACACGACTCGTCGAGCGGACGAGGAAGATCAGGGCCACCGCGCCGATGCCGAACACGAGCGCGCCGAGCGCGAACGGCGTGCCGAGCAGGTACGCGAGCACCACGCCGGGCAGCACCGCGTGCGAGACCGCGTCGCCCATGAGCGACCAGCCGATGAGCACGAGCCAGCAGCTGAGCACGCCGCAGACGATCGCCGCGGTGATCGTGACGAGGAACGCGCGCTGCATGAAGTCGTAGCCGAGCGGCTCGAGGAGGAAGTCGAGGACCGGCATGTCAGTCGCCTCCGTCGTCGGTCGTGCGCCCGGTGAGGTCGAGCCCGAACGCCCGGGCCAGCTGCTCGGGCTGGAGCGCCACGTCGGGGTCGCCGTGGTACAGGACGCGGCGCAGCAGCAGGATCGCCTCGTCGGCGAGCCGCGGGAGCGCCTCGAGGTCGTGCGAGGAGACGAGCACCGTCGCGCCGCGGGCCGCGAGGTCGCGGAGCAGCTCGGTGATGGTCGCCTCGCTGCGTCGATCGACGCCCGCGAACGGCTCGTCGAGCAGGAGCACGTCGGCGCCCTGCGCGAGCCCGCGCGCGACGAACGCGCGCTTGCGCTGCCCGCCCGACAGTGCGCCGATCCGGCGGTCGGCGAGGTTCGTGAGCTCGACCCGGTCGAGCGCCTCGGCGACCGCGGCGCGGTCGGCGGGGCGCGGTCGGCGCGTGAAGCCCTGGAACCCGTAGCGACCCATCATGACGACGTCGTGGACGCTGAGCGGAAACGACCAGTCCACGTCCTCGCTCTGCGGCACGTAGCCGACGATCCCGGCGCGCCGGGCCTGCTTCGGCGAGAGGCCCGCGATCGCGACGGAGCCCCGATCGGGCCTCACCGTGCCCATGATCGCCTTGAACAGGGTCGACTTGCCCGACCCGTTCATGCCGATGAGGCCGCACACGGTGCCGCGCCGGAGGGTGAGGCTCACGTCGTCGAGGGCCAGCACGTCGCCGTAGTGCACGGTGAGCCCGTGCACGTCGAGCGCGGGAGCATCGGCGCGGGCACCGGCGGCGCGGGCGGATGTCGCGGGGCCGCTCATCGCGCGCCCCCGGTCAGTGCCTCGGTGATGACGTCGACGTCGTAGCGGAGCAGGTCGAGGTAGGTGGGCACCGGCCCGTCGGCCTCGGAGAGGGAGTCGACGTAGAGGGTGCCCCCGAAGGCGGCATCCGTGGCCTCGACGACCTGCTGCATGGCGTCGTCGGAGACCGTCGACTCGCAGAACACCGCCGGGACGCGCTGCTCGTCGACGAACTCGATCGTGCGTGCGATCTGCTGCGGCGTGGCCTGCTGCTCGGCGTTGACGGCCCAGAGGTACTGCTCGGTCAAGCCGGCATCGCGAGCGAGGTACGAGAACGCGCCCTCGCACGAGACGAGCGCGCGCTCGTTCTCGGGCAGCGCCGACAGCTCGGCGACGAGCTCGTCGTGCACCTCCTGGAGCTCGGCGCGGTACGCCTCGCCGTTCGCGGCGTACTCGTCGGCGTGCTCCGGGTCGAGCTCGCCGAACGCGGCGACCATGTTGTCGACGTAGACCTGCGTGTTGAGCGCCGACATCCACGCGTGCGGGTTCGGCAGGCCCTCGGCCGAGCCGTCGGCGATCGGCATGACCTCGACGCCCTCGCTCACCACGACGTGCGGCACGTCGAGGCCCTCGACGAACTGCGCGAACCAGGCCTCGAGGTTCAGGCCGTTGTCGAGGATCAGGTCGGCGCCGGCGGCGCGGCGCAGGTCGCCCGGCGTGGGTTCGTAGCCGTGGATCTCGGCGCCGACCTTCGTGATCGACTCGACCCGGAGGTGGTCGCCCGCGACCTCCTGCGCGATGTCGGCGAGCACCGTGAAGGTGGTGAGCACCACGGGGCGCTCGTCGGCCTCGCCGTTCGCGGGCGCCCCGCTGCACCCGCTCAGGCCGAGGGCGACGGCGGCGGAGGTGAGGAGCGTGACGACGACGGCACGTTTCGGCATACCGAAATCGTAGCGGGTTTTCGGCGCACCGAAACCGCGCACGGGCGGCTGTGCCCTGTTCGCGGGACTTCGGCGGCCGAAGCGGAGGAGTACCTTTCGGTTCTGGAGACGACCAGAGCGCCCGCGCCCAAGCGTGACCCGAACCCCGGCCGTCAGCACACACGGAGGTGGGCAGATGAAGCGAATCGCGATCGGGTGTCTCGTGGCGCTCGGACTCGTCGTCGGCGGGGCCACAGCGGCCAACGCGGGCGAATACAACGGCAACGGCGGCGACGCCCAGGGCGCGGCGCACGCGAGCTCGGCATGCGCGTTCTCGGGACGCGACCTCCCCGACGGCACCGGTCCGGGTGAGGAGAACAACCCGTTCCCGTTCATGGACGATGACGCGGTGACGGGCGGCCACGTGCAGAGCTACGGCCAGTACGTCCGCGCCGGATTGAAGGGCGAAGTGCCGAGCCCGGGCGTCGCCTGCCGCGGGCACGCCGAGTTCGAGGAGTGACCCGAGCGATCGTGCGACGGCCCCGGGGCGATCGCCTCGGGGCCGTCGTCACGTGTCGCGCGAGGTGCGGCTAACGTGGTCCCGTGGTCGGTGAGCGGTCGGATGGCACGGGCGCGCCCGGCGCGCACGACGCCCCGCACGACGAGCCGTCGCTGCCGCTGCACGGCGTCGGGCCCTGGCCGGGCGGCCGCGATGCCTGGCCCGAAGACCCGCGGTTTGATCCCGAGCTGCTCGAGCACGGCGACCGCCGCAACGTCGTCGACCGCTACCGCTACTGGCGCCTCGAGGCGATCGTCGCCGACCTCGACACCCGGCGCCACCCGTTCCACGTCGCCATCGAGAACTGGCAGCACGACCTGAACATCGGCTCGATCGTGCGCACCGCCAACGCCTTCGCGGCCGAGACCGTGCACATCATCGGCCGGCGGCGTTGGAACCGACGCGGCGCGATGGTCACCGACCGCTACCAGCACCTGCTGCACCATCCGGATGTCGCCGACTTCGTCGCCTGGGCGCGCGCCGAGGGCCTGCCGATCGTGGCGGTCGACAACGTCGAGGGCTCGCGACCGATCGACGTCGTCGACCTGCCCGAGCGGTGCGTGCTGCTGTTCGGACAGGAGGGTCCCGGGCTCAGCGACGAGGCGCTCGCCGCGGCCGACTCGGTCGTCGAGATCACGCAGTACGGCTCGACCCGCTCCATCAACGCGAGCGCGGCCGCGGCGATCGTGATGCACGAGTGGGCCCGCCGTCACGCACGGCACTGAACGGGTTGGCCATGCGGCCAAGAGCGTACGATGAGCGGATGGCGACCCGACTCGATCCGGCGGAGCGACGCGAGCAGATCATCGCCGCGACGCTGCGGCTCGTCGCGCGCGACGGCTTCGCGGGCGTGACGCTGCGCGACGTCGCCGCCGAGGTGGGCGTCGTGCACGGGCTCATCCGCCACTACTTCGCGACCCGCGAGCAGCTCGTGGCCGCCGCCTTCGACGCGGCCGTGCTCGCCGAGTCGGTCGAGGACGAGGCGCTCGCCGAGCGGCTCGAACCCGTCGCCGCGCTCGCCGACTGGCTCAGCACGACGCCGCGCGAGCACTACCTCGTCTGGATCGACGCGTGGAGCGAAGCGCCCCGCAACCCCGAGCTCCACGCCGCGCTCACGCGCCACCACCGCGACTCCGACCGACGGTTCGCCCGGATCATCGAACGCAACGTCGTCGCCGGACTCGCCTCGAGCACCGACCCCGAAGCCGACGCGCGCATGCTCACGGCGCTCGTCGACGGCGTCGCCGTGCAGCACCACGCGATCGGGCTCATCGACGAGGCCGAGGCCGACCGCATCGTCTTCGCCGCCGCCGAGGCCAGGCTCGGCATGCGAACGGGCGCGCTCGCGCGGACCCGACCGACGCCGACGCGCGGCCAATGGGCGGCCGCGCACTGATCGTGGGGAGGACACTGGGCTGATGCCGGTCATCGACAACGCCGTCTACCGCGACGGCCTCCGCGTGGCGAGTCCCGCGACCCTCGAGGAGTCGTTCGAGGAGCGCGAGCAGCACGGCGGCTTCTCGTGGATCGGGCTCTACCGGCCGACCGACGAGGAGCTCGACGCGATCGCCGCGGAGTTCTCGCTGCACCACCTCGCGGTCGAGGACACCCGCAAGGGCCACCAGCGCGCGAAGCTCGAGCGCTACGGCGAGACGCTGTTCGTGGTGCTCCGGCCGGCGCGCTACCTCGACGCGACCGAGGAGGTCGAGTTCGGCGAGGTGCACCTCTTCGTCGGGCGCGACTTCGCGATCACGATCCGCCGCGCCGAGTCGCCGAACCTCGCCAGGGTGCGCCGCCGACTCGAGGGCAACCCCGACCTGCTCTCCCGGGGCCCCGAGGCGGTGCTCTACGCCGTGCTCGACGAGGTCGTCGACGAGTATGCGCCCGTGCTCGCCGGCCTCGAGAACGACATCGACGAGATCGAGGAGGAGCTCTTCGACGGCGACCCGCAGGTGACCCGCCGCATCTACGACCTCGCCTCCGAGGTCATGGAGTTCCAGCGTGCGACGAGGCCGCTCGTGGACATGGTCCAGGCCATCGAGCGCGGGTTCGAGAAGTACCAGGTCGACATCGAGCTGCAGCGCTACCTGCGCGACGTGCTCGACCACGTCATCCGGGTCGTGGAGCGCGGCGAGTCGTTCCGGCAGCTCCTGCAGAACGCCCTCGCCGTGCACTCCACGCTCGTCACGCAGCGCCAGAACGACGAGATGCAGCGCCTCACCGAGACGAGCCTGAAGCAGAGCGAGGAGGTGAAGAAGATCTCGAGCTGGGCCGCGATCATCTTCGCACCGACCCTCATCGGCACCGTCTACGGCATGAACTTCGCGAACATGCCCGAGCTGGACCATCCGCTCGGCTATCCGTTCGCGCTCGCCGCGATGGTGCTCTTCGGCGTCGCGCTCTACGTGATCTTCAAGCGCCGCAACTGGCTGTAGCCCCGTGCGGGTCGAGGAGCGGCGCAGCCGTGTCTCGAGACCCGAGCGTTGGGGGTAGCGTGGCCGCATGACCGAGATCACCGACGATCTGCCCGCCCGCCTCCTGCACGAGGAGCACGCCGGCTGGCGAGCCATCCTCGCCGGCCGCGGGGGAGCGCACTACGCGCGCGCCATGACCCGCGACGCGCTCATGATCGTCGAGGGTGCCGCGCTCGGCCGCGACGACGTGATGAGCGCGTTCGCGAGCACCCCGCCGTGGGAGTCGTACGAGATCCACGAACCCGCGGTGGTGCGGCTCGGCGACCACGCCGGGATCCTCGCGTACCGTGCCGTCGCACGCCGCGGCGGCGAGACCGCGAACCTCAGGATGTCGACGACGTACCTGTACGACGACGGCGCGTGGCACGTCGCCGCGCACCAGCAGACGCCCGCCTAGCGCCCTCCTGCGGGTCGAGGAGCGGCGGAGCCGCGTCTCGAGACCCTCACTGCAGCGCTGACGTGAGCCGCGCGATGCCGTCGAGGAACGTCGCCGACGCGGGCTCGCGCTCCCACTCCTCGAGCGTGAGCTCACGGCCGAGCTCACGGTACTTCGCCTCGACCGCGCGCATGTCCGCCACGAACGACGCCCCGCGCACGAGCAACGTGACCTCGAAGTTCAGCGCGAACGAGCGGATGTCCATGTTGCTCGACCCGATGACGGCGACGTCGTCGTCGATCGAGAGGTGCTTCGCGTGCAGGATGTACGGGCCCGGGTACAGCCAGATCCGCACGCCGGCCTGCAGGAGTGGACGGTAGTAGGAGCGCTGGGCGTGCCAGACACCGCCCTGGTCGCCGATCTCGGAGACGAACAGCTGCACGTCGAGCCCGCGCAGCTTGGCTGACGTGATCGCGTACATCATCGCCTCATCGGGCACGAAGTACGGGCTCGTGATGATCACCCGCTCCTGCGCCGAGTTCACCAGCGTGAGGAACTGCCTGAGGTTGTTCTCGCTCTCGAACGCCGGACCGCTCGGAACCACCTGGCAGTCGAGCGCCTCGCTCGACGTGTCGACGGGCTGTGCGTCGACCGGGGTGTTGGCCTCGTCTCCGAGCACCTCGCCGGTCTCCGCATACCAGTCGGAGCGGAACACCGCGTTGAGCTCGACGACGGCCGGGCCGGTGATCCGGGCGACGAGCTCCTGCCACATCAGCCCCCGCTTGACGTTCTTCGGCGAGTCGTAGCTGCGGTCGATGAGGTTCTGCGACCCCATGTGCCCGACCACGCCGTCGACGACCACGATCTTGCGGTGATTCCGCAGGTCGGGTCGCTGCCAGTCGCCCTTGAACGGCCGCACCGGCAGCAGGTAGTGCCACTCGACGCCGATCCGATCGAGCTCCTCGACCGTGGCCTTGTGCAGCGGGACCTTCGACGACGCGATGTGGTCCATGAGCAGCCGCACGCGGACGCCCCGGCGGACGGCGTCCTCCATCGCCGCGAAGAAGCCCCGCGTCGTGTCGTCGAACGCGACGATGAAGAACTCGACGTGGACGAAGCGCGTCGCGGTCGCGACATCCGTCGCCATCGCGTCGATCGAGCCCTGGTAGTCGTCGATCAGGCTCACCCGGTTGCCGGAGGTCGCGGGCAGGCCGGTCAGTCGGGTGTTCTGCGCGACCGTCGAATCGAACCATGCC
>DASTQT010000159.1:0-3940 GCA_035761605.1 Agromyces sp.
ACCGCCGCCGCGAGGTGCACGACGCTCTGCGGCTCGTCGGCGATGAACAGCAGCGCCTCGAGCGCGCGGTCGAGGTCGAGCCGCGGCTGGCCGGGCACGTCGAGCGGCGTCGCGACCGACACCTCGGCGCCGTCCGACGCCGGTGCGGGTCGAGGAGCCGGCTCCGCCGGCGTCTCGAGACCCACGCTCTCCGTCTCACTCGTCATAGTCGGCTCCCAGGCTCTCCAGGTTGTCGTCGGACCAGTGCTCGTTTGCGGCCCAGCGAAGCGTCAGCTCGCCGAGCGGCTCGAGTTGCTCGAACCCGATCGCGGCGTGGCGGTACAGCTCGAGCACCGCGAGGAACCGCGCCACGACGATACCGGGTCGGTCGACGCCCGCGATGAGCTGCCGGAACGTGACGGCCTCGCCGCGGCGGAGCACGGCGACGACGTGCGCCGCCTGTTCGCGGATCGACACGAGCGGCGCGTGCAGGTGGTCGAGCCCGACCATCGGCACCTCTCGCGGGGTGAGCGCGAGCAGCGCGAGCGCCGCGAAGTCGTCGGCGCCGAGCGTCCACCGCAGTTCGGGCTCACGCTGGCGGAACCGTTCCTCGAGCCGGACCGTCCGCGCGTGCCGGCCGGACTCCGCCTCGAATCGGCCGCCGAACCACCGCGCCGCCTCCTTGAACGCCCGGTACTGCAGCAGCCGCGCGAACAGCAGGTCGCGGGCCTCGAGGAGCGCCACGTCCTCCGCGTCGACGAGCTCGCCCTGCGGCAGCAGCCCCGCGACCTTGAGGTCGAGCAGCGTCGCCGCGACGACGAGGAACTCGCTCGCACGGTCGAGATCCTCGTTCGTCTCGATGCCTCGCAGGTAGGCGATGAACTCGTCGGTCACGGCCGACAGCGAGACCTCGGTGATGTCGAGTTCGTGCTTGGCGATGAGCGAGAGCAGCAGGTCGAACGGACCCTCGAAGTTGGACAGGGCGACGCGGAACTCGGGGCCGGACTCGTCGACCTGATCGCCCGCCGCAGGGACCGGCGCCGCCGCCCTCGGCTCAGGCGACCGCGCCACGGTCGACCAGCTCCCGGGCGAGCTGACGGTACGCCCTCGAGGCCGGGTGGTCGGGGGCGAACTCCGTGATCGGGGTCGCGGCGACGGTCGCGTCGGGGAACTTCACGGTGCGCGTGATCACCGTCTCGAGCACCTTGTCGCCGAACGCGTCGACCACGCGCTCGAGCACCTCGCGAGAGTGCAGCGTGCGCGCGTCGTACATGGTCGCGAGGATGCCGTCGAGCGTGATCGCCGGGTTGAGCCGGTCTCTCACCTTGTCGATCGTCTCGATGAGGAGGGCCACGCCGCGCAGGGCGAAGTACTCGCACTCGAGCGGGATGACCACGCCGTGGCTCGCGGTGAGGGCGTTCACGGTCAGGAGACCGAGCGACGGCTGGCAGTCGATGAGAATCACGTCGTAGTCGGCCGAGACCTTGCGCAGGACGCTCGCGAGGATCTGCTCGCGCGCGACCTCGGTCACGAGGTGCACCTCGGCGGCGGACAGGTCGATGTTGGCGGGGATCACGTCGAGGCCCTCGACGTTCGTCGACTGGATCGCGTCGGCCGGCGTGACGTTGCGCGAGAGCAGCAGGTCGTAGATCGTCGGCACGTCGTGCGTCGGCACGCCGAGGCCCGCCGAGAGCGCGCCCTGCGGGTCGAAGTCGACCGCGAGGACCCGACGGCCGTACTCGGCGAGGGCCGCGCCCAGGTTGATCGTCGTCGTGGTCTTGCCGACGCCGCCCTTCTGGTTGCAGAGGGCGATGATGCGGGCGGGGCCGTGCGAGCGCAGCTCGGGCGGTTCGGGGAACTCCCGCGCGGGACGACCGGTGGGACCGAGATCCGACTCCAGCGTGGCGGTGCCGTCCGCCGGGTCGTACATCTCGTGGGTCACGGTTCGGTCTCTCTCCCGGTCGTCGGCTGCGATGGCTTGGTCGATTCTAGCGAGCGCGGGGGTGAGCGGCCGTGTACATCTCCCGGAGTGTATCGGCTGTGACCAGCGTGTAGATCTGCGTGGTGGCGACGGACGCGTGCCCGAGCAGTTCCTGCACGACCCGCACGTCGGCGCCGCCCGCGAGCAGGTGGGTCGCGAACGAGTGCCGCAGCGTGTGCGGTGAGACGGATGCCGCGACGCCCGCCCGCTCCGCGGCATCCTGCAGCACCTGCCACACGGCCTGGCGCGACATCCGCCGGCCGCGGACGCCGAGGAACAGCGCCGGCGTCGCGCTCCCCCGCGCCGAGAGCACGGGACGCGAGCGGACGAGGTACGCGTCGATCGCGCGGCGCGCGTAGCTGCCGACGGGCACGATGCGCTGCTTGCCGCCCTTGCCGAACAGGCGCACGACCTCGTCGTCGACGAGGTCGTCGACGTTCAGCGCGGTCGCCTCGGAGACGCGCGCGCCGGTCGCGTAGAGCAGCTCGAGCAGGGCGACATCCCGCAGTGCCGTGACATCGTCGCCGACCCCGGCCGCGTCGATGATCGCGGCGACCTGCTCGACGGGGATCGCCTTCGGCAGCCGCATTGGCAGCTTCGGCGGCCGCAGGCCCTTGGACGGGTCGCTCGGTGTGCGCCCCTCCTCGGTGAGGAAGCGGTGCAGCCCCCGCACCGCGGAGAGCACGCGCGCGATCGACGAGACCGCGAGTCGCGGCTCGCGTTCCGCTCCGAGGTAGCGCACGAATGCGCCGAGCTCGGCCTCGGTCACGCGCTCCGGCGCATCGATGCCCGACTGCTCCAGCCAGCCCTCGTAGATCCCGAGGTCGCGCCGGTACGAGGCGAGGCTGTTGCGCGCGAGGCCGCGTTCCACGGTGAGGTGCCGCAGGTAGTCGTCGACCGCGCGCGAGGTCACGCCGTGGCCGGCCTCTGCGACGGATGCGCCGGCCAGGGCGCGTCGGCGGCCGCGAGCGTCGACCAGCCGCGGGCCCGTGACGCATGCGCCGCGAGGACGCCGACCGTGAGCGACGGGTTGCCGACGCGACGCGCGAGCACGGCGTCGACGCACGCGTCGAGCGGCGCCCAGCGCACCTCCATGTCGGCCTCCTCGTCCTCCCGCGCGTGCACCTCGGGTGCGTCGGCGAGGCCGCGCGCGAGGTAGATGCGGATCGCCTCGTCACTGCCGCCGGGTGTCGTGAAGTAGTCGGCGAGCACGGCCCAGTCGGATGCCACGAGGTCGGCCTCCTCCGCCAGCTCGCGCTTCGCGGCCTCGAGGGGCGTCTCGTGCGCCATGTCGAGCAGGCCCGCGGGGATCTCCCAGTCGCGGGTGCGGACCGGATGCCGGTACTGCTTGATGAGCAGCACGCGGTCGTCGTCGTCGAGGACGAGCACCGCGACCGCGCCGGGGTGCACGACGTAGTCGCGCACGATCTGCGCACCCTGGTCGCCGTAGCCGAGGGTGTCGCGCCGGACGTCCCAGATCCGGCCCTCGAACACCGTCTCGCGACGCGCGACGGGCAGGTCGACGTACTCGTCGACCGGCTCGCGCTCGTCAGGCATTGCTCACGTCGAACAGCAGGCTCGCCTGCTGGCGCTCGAGCGCCGCGGCGACGAGGCCGCGGAACAGCGGGTGCGCGTCGTTCGGGCGGCTCCGCAGCTCGGGATGCGCCTGCGTGGCGACGTAGAACGGGTGCACGTCGCGCGGCAGCTCGACGAACTCGACGAGGTGGCGGCTCGGCGACATGCCCGAGAACACCAGGCCCGCCTCGGCGATCCGGTCGCGGTAGGCGTTGTTGACCTCGTACCGGTGGCGGTGCCGCTCGGAGACCTCGGTCGCGCCGTAGAGCTCGGCGACGATCGAGCCCTCGTCGAGCTTCGCCGGGTAGAGGCCCAGGCGCATGGTGCCGCCGAGGTCGCCGCCGGCGATGATCTCGACCTGCTCCTCCATCGTCGCGATGACGGGGAACTCGGTGTCGGGGTCGA
>DASTQT010000160.1:0-6354 GCA_035761605.1 Agromyces sp.
TCGGCGACGGCCTCCTGGAGGGCCGCCTTCGCCTCGGCCTGCTGCTGCGCGGTGAGCTCCTGCGTGGTGCCCGAGAGCGCCTCGAGGCGTCGGGTGAGCGACTCGAGGTCGCCGACTGCGTGGGCGTTGGCGACGCTCTCCTGGAGCGTGGAGACGGCCTTGGCGACATCCGCTGCCGGGGCACCGCGACGCACCCGCTGCTCGAGCAGTCCGACCGCGCCCGCGAGGTCGGCGTACTTGCGCTCGAAGTACGCCAGCGCCTCCTCGGCAGTGGCGTCGGGGTACTGCCCGACCTCGCGCTCGCCCTCGCTGGTCCGCACGAAGACGGTGCCCGTCTCGTCGACGCGGCCCCACGGTTGCTGTGCTGAATCGGTCACGGATTCACCTTGTCGTTCGTCGGATGCCGCATGCGCGGCGGATGACGGCATCAAGCCTATTGCACCCCCGTATCGGGGGACGTGTCTCACTCGACGGTGAAGCCGGTGATGCTCACGGGCACCGCGGGAGCCCCGTCGGTCGACCCGTCGGCCGTGCCGAGCCCGGTGATGCCGGTGGTGAGGGCATCGAGTCCGGAGGTCACGCGGCCGATCACGGTGTAGCCTCCGGCGGCGTCGGCGGGCAGGGTGGTGTCCTGGTAGACCACGAAGAACTGGCTGCCCTGGCTCTCGCCGTTGCCGGACTGGCGCGCCATCGCGATCGTGCCCGCCGGGTACACGCCGTCCGCCGGCGCGTTCTCGATGGGGCCGTAGCTGTAGCCGGGCCCGCCGGAGCCGTCGCCGTTCGGGTCGCCGCACTGGAGCACGAAGATGCCCTCGGTCGTGAGGCGGTGGCAGGTGAGGCCGTCGTAGAACCCCTCCTGGACGAGGCTGATCGTGCTGGAGACCGCCTGCGGCGCCGCGGCCCCGTCGAGCTCGATCGAGAGTGGGATGTCGTTCAGGGCGAGCGTGCCGGTCCACGTGCGGTCGCCGGCGAGGTCGGACGAGGGCACGGGCGCGGCCGAGGCCGACGGCGTCGGAGTGGGCGTCGCCTCGGCCTCGGGGGTGCCCGGGCCGCCGCTGAAGTAGAGCAGCTGGGCGCCCGTCGCGAGGGCGAGCACGACGACCAGGGCGATCCCGGCGATGACGTTGTCGCGCGTCCGCCGGCGCACCGTGCGACGGTGCACCTCCTGACGTGCCTGATAGGTGCGGAGGCGCGCACGCTCCTCGCGCGCCTGACGGTCGTTCGCTGCCACGCTGCTCCTTCGGGGGGTCCTGCGGGGAGACTCTACGGGGCCGCGGCCCCGGCGTGCCAATCCCGCGGCCGACCTGCAGCCGGTGGTGTCGGATGGCGCGGCTACGCTGGTCCGCATGGTGGATACGGCTCCGGGGCTGCGTTCCGGCGCGACCCCGCTCGCGGTGCGCATGCGCCCGCGCAGCCTCGACGAGGTGGCCGGCCAGAAGCACCTGCTCACCCCGGGATCGCCGCTCGTGGCCCTCGCGGCCGACCGCACGGGCGAGTCCGGCGCCGTCTCCGTGATCCTCTGGGGTCCGCCGGGCACCGGCAAGACCACGCTCGCGCAGGCGATCGCGCGGTCGTCGGGCCGCAAGTTCGTCGAGCTGTCCGCCGTGACGGCGGGCGTCCGCGACGTCCGCCAGGTCATGGAGGAGGCCCGCGCGAACCGCGACCTCTACGGGGTCTCGACCGTCCTCTTCCTCGACGAGATCCACCGATTCACCAAGGCGCAGCAGGATGCGCTGCTGCCCGGCGTCGAGAACGGATGGGTGATCCTCGTCGCCGCGACGACCGAGAACCCGTCGTTCTCGGTGATCTCGCCGCTCCTCTCGCGCTCGCTGCTCCTCACGCTCGAGACGCTCGACGATGACGACCTCGGCATGCTGGTCGACCGCGCGGTCGCCGATCCGCGCGGCCTCGGCGGCCGGGTCGAGCTCGCACCCGAGGCGCGCGCCGCGATCGTCCGGCTCGCCTCGGGAGACGCGCGCCGGGCGCTCACGGCGCTCGAGGCGGCATCCGTCTCGGCCCTGAGCGAGGCCGCGCCCGCGGCCGACGCCGTGGCGGATGACGCGACATCCGCCGACGCCGATGCGGCGGTCGACCCGCCGCGCCCGCTCATCACGCCCGAGGTCGTCGCGCGCGCCGTCGACCGGGCGCTGCTGCGGTACGACCGCGACGGCGACGAGCACTACGACGTCATCTCCGCGTTCATCAAGTCGGTCAGGGGGAGCGATGTCGACGCGGCGCTGCACTACCTCGCGCGCATGATCGAGGCGGGGGAGGATCCGCGGTTCATCGCGCGGCGCATCATCGTGCTCGCCTCGGAGGACATCGGGATGGCCGATCCGACGGCGCTCGGCGTCGCCGTCGCGGCGGCCGACGCGGTGCAGTACATCGGCATGCCCGAGGGCCGGATCCCGCTCGCGCAGGCCGTGGTGCACCTCGCCACCGCGCCGAAGTCGAACGCCGCCTACCTCGGCATCGACAAGGCCATCGCCGACATCCGTGCCGGCAAGGCGGGCCGCGTGCCGAAGCACCTGCGCGACGCCCACTATCCCGGGGCCAAGCGCCTCGGTCACGGCAAGGGGTACGCGTACCCGCACGACGACCCCATCGGCGTGGTGCCCCAGCAGTACCTGCCCGACCCGCTGCGCGGGGCGGTCTACTACACGCCGACCGAGCACGGCAACGAGCGCGAGGTGTCCGCGCGGCTCGCCAAGCTCCGGCGCATCGTGCGCGGCGATCGCTGAACGACTGGGAGTTCGGCTCCGAGAGCCCGTTCGTGATACCATTTCCGCTGGCCTGAAGCCAGATTCTCGAGCGCGGCTGCGAGAGAATCATCGGCGAATGGGTGCGATCTGTAGCCGATCGGCCCTTGGCGAATCCCTCTGACACAGACTTCCGGCGCACGATCGCGCCGTGGGTTCATCTGAGATTCTTCCGAAAGGACATTCGTGTCGAACCAGTCACGCAGCAAGACCCGCCTCTCCCGGGCGCTCGGCATCGCCCTCACCCCGAAGGCCGCCAAGTACATGGAGAAGCGCCCGTACGCTCCCGGTGAGCACGGTCGCACCAAGCGCAAGCAGGACTCCGACTACGCCGTGCGCCTCCGCGAGAAGCAGCGCCTCCGGGCCCAGTACGGCATCCGCGAGAAGCAGCTCCGCATCGCGTTCAACGAGGCCCGCCGCACCGAGGGCCTGACCGGTGAGAACCTGGTCGAGCTCCTCGAGATGCGCCTCGACGCGCTCGTGCTCCGCGCCGGCTTCGCCCGCACCATCACGCAGGCCCGCCAGTTCGTCGTGCACCGCCACATCACCGTCGACGGCCAGCTCGTCGACCGCCCCTCGTTCCGCGTCAAGCCGGGCCAGCTCATCGGCGTCAAGCAGCGCTCCGAGGGCACCGAGCCCTTCCAGGTCGCGGCGGCCGGCGGCCACGTCGACGTGCTCCCGAAGACCCCGGGCTACCTCGAGGTCGAGCTCGACAAGCTCCAGGCCAAGCTCGTGCGTCGTCCCAAGCGCGCCGAGGTGCCCGTCACGTGCGACGTGCAGCTCGTCGTCGAGTACTACGCCGCCCGCTAGTCGGACGGTTCCAGAACGGGGTCGCGGTTCGCCGCGGCCCCGTTCGTCGTCCCCGGCGAGGTGACCGGTCCACGCCCTAGACTGAGAGGACGCGTGCGCACCGCACGACGCAGGGCCCGACCCCTCGAGGAGTGAGACGTGAAGAGCATCCTGTGGTTCACCGTCGGCGTCGCGGCCGGCTTCGCCGTCGCGCACCAGGTCAACCGCACCGCGCAGGGCCGCGAGTTCTTCGCCGGCCTCGACGCGAAGGCGCGCGCCTTCGGCCGCGCCGTCGCCGAGGGGTACCACGCCCGCGAGGCCGAGCTCCGCGCCGCCGAGGCGCGCGTCGTCGAAGGCCAGTAGCCCTCACGCCCACCTCCCTCCCGCGATACGCGGGCGCTCCACCCTTCCCAGGAACCAGAACGGAACCATGCAGACTGCCGAGATCCGCCAGCGCTGGCTGGACTTCGTCGCCGCGCGCGGCCACACGGTCGTGCCGTCCGCCTCGCTCGTGTCGGACGACCCGTCCCTGCTGTTCACGGTCGCCGGCATGGTGCCGTTCGTGCCGTACCTGACCGGCGTCGTGCCGGCGCCGTACGACCGGGCGACGAGCGTGCAGAAGTGCATCCGCACGAACGACATCGAAGAGGTCGGCAAGACCCCCCGGCACGGCACGTTCTTCCAGATGAACGGCAACTTCTCGTTCGGCGACTACTTCAAGGAAGGCGCCATCACGTTCGCGTGGGAGCTGCTCACCGCGCCCGAGGCCGACGGTGGATACGGGTTCGAACCGAAGGACCTGTGGGTCACCGTCTACGAGGACGACGACGAGGCGCGCGAGATCTGGAGGCGTGTCGCCGGGCTGCCCGACGAGCGCATCCAGGGCCTCGGCAAGGACACCAACTACTGGCACACGGGCCAGCCCGGGCCGGCGGGCCCGTGCTCGGAGATCTTCTTCGACCGCGGACCCGCGTACGGCATCGACGGCGGTCCCGCGACCGACGACGACCGCTACGTCGAGATCTGGAACCTGGTGTTCATGCAGTACCTCATCGCCGACGTGAAGTCGAAGACCGACTTCACGATCGTGCGAGAGCTGCCCAAGAAGAACATCGACACCGGCATGGGCCTCGAGCGCGTCGCGTTCATCAAGCAGGGCGTCGACAACATGTACGAGATCGACCAGGTCCGCCCGGTGCTCGACATGGCCGCCCAGCTCTCCGGTCGCCGGTACGGCGCCGACCACGAGGACGACGTGCGCATGCGCGTCATCGCCGACCACATCCGCTCGTCGCTCATGCTCATGAGCGACGGCGTCACCCCGTCGAACGAGGGCCGCGGCTACATCCTGCGTCGACTGCTGCGTCGCAGCATCCGCGCGATGCGCCTGCTCGGCGTCGAGGGGCCCACGTTCCACGAGCTGTTCGCGGCATCCCGCGACGCCATGAAGGACGCCTACCCCGAGGTCGCGACCAGCTATGCGCAGATCGAGCAGCTCGCCGTCGGCGAGGAGGCGACGTTCCTCCGCACGCTCACCGCGGGAACCTCGATCCTCGACACCGCGGTCGCGAAGACCAAGGAATCGGGCGCCGGTCGGCTCGCGGGCGACACCGCCTTCCTGCTCCACGACACGTACGGCTTCCCGATCGAGCTCACGCTCGAGATGGCCGAGGAGGCCGGGCTCGCGGTCGACCGCCAGGCCTTCGACACGCTCATGGCCGACCAGCGGTCGCGCGCGAAGGCCGACGCGAAGTCGAAGAAGAAGGTGCTGGCCGACCTGTCGGTCTACAGCGATTTCCGCGCGAAGGGCGAGACGGTCTTCACGGGGTACACCGACCTCGCGACCGACTCGACGGTGCTCGGCATCCTCGTCGAAGGCCGACCCGCGCAGCTGGCCTCCGCCGGCCAGACCGCCGAGGTGATCCTCGCCGAGACCTCCCTCTACGCCGAGTCCGGCGGCCAGGCGCCCGACCAGGGCCGGATCGTGGGCGACGGCTTCGAGCTCGAGGTGCTCGACGTGCAGAAGCCGGTCAAGGGCCTGATCAGCCACACCGTCAGGGTGTCCTCCGGCGAGGTCGGCGTGGGCGTGCCGGTGACGACGCTCGTCGACGAGGACTATCGACGCGGTGCCACGCAGGCCCACTCGGGAACGCACCTCGTGCACGCGGCCCTGCGCCAGGTGCTCGGACCCACCGCGCACCAGTCGGGCTCGTTCAACAAGGCCGGCTACCTGCGCCTCGACTACGGATGGAACCAGGCCCTCTCGGCCGAGACCCGCAGCGAGATCGAGGAGATCGCCAACGGCGCGGTGCGGGAGAACCTCGAGGTCGTCACGCGCGAGATGCCCATCGACGAGGCGAAGGCGCTCGGAGCCATGGCGCTGTTCGGCGAGAAGTACGGCGACGTCGTGCGCGTCGTCGACATCGGCGGGCCGTGGTCGCGCGAGCTCTGCGCGGGCACGCACGTCGCGCGCAGCGCCGAGGTCGGCATGATCAACATCATCGGCGAGTCGTCGGTCGGCGCCTCGAACCGCCGCGTCGAGTCGCTCGTCGGCCAGGATGCGTTCCGGCGGTTCGCGGCCGAGCGCGCGCTCGTGAGCGAGCTCACGTCGACGCTGAAGACCAGGCCCGAGCAGCTCGTCGACCGCGTCGGCGAGCTCGTCACGAGCCTGAAGGCGGCCGAGAAGCGCATCCAGCAGTTCGAGGCGAAGGCGCTGAACGACCGCGTCCCCGACCTGGCGGCGAAGGCCGAGCGGGTCGGCGACCTCCTGGTCGTCGTGCAGCCGGTCGGCGCGCTCGGGTCGGGC
>DASTQT010000161.1:0-2690 GCA_035761605.1 Agromyces sp.
TGATCCGCCGCGGCAACGGCATCTACACGTACTTCGCGGCCGACGCCGCCTACTACCTCGACAAGGGCGACCGCGGGTTCGAGCACAAGATCTACCTGCTCGGCGCCGACCACCACGGCTACGTGCACCGGCTGAAGGCGCTCGCGGGCGCGGCGGGCGACGACCCCGAGAAGGACGTCGAGGTGCTCATCGGCCAGCTCGTGAGCATCAACGGGGCCAAGCTCTCCAAGCGCGCGGGCAACATCATCGAGCTCGACGACCTGCAGGCCTGGCTCGGCACCGACGCGCTGTGCTACACGCTCGCTCGCTACCCCGCCGACTCGCCGCTCACGATCGATCCCGAGATCCTGCAGCGTCGCACGAACGACAACCCGGTCTTCTACGTGCAGTATGCGCACGCGCGCACCTCGGCGGTCGCGCGGAACGCGCTGGCATCCGGTGTCGACCGTTCCTCCTTCGCACCCGAGCTCCTCGACCACGAGGCGGAGTCGGCGCTGCTCGGCGCACTGCAGGAGTTCCCGCGCATCGTCGCCCAGGCGGCCGAGCTGCGCGAGCCCCACCGGGTGGCCCGCTACATCGAGGAGCTCGCGGGCCTCTACCACCGCTGGTACGACAACTGCCGGGTGCTGCCGCTCGGCGACGAGCCCGTCGGCGACCTGCACCGCACGCGACTGTGGCTGAACGACGCGACGGGGACCGTCATCCGCAACGGACTCGACCTGCTCGGCGTGTCGGCGCCCGAGCGCATGTAGCCTTCGGACCCATGTCCGCACCCGACGCCGAGACCGTCCGCATCGAACGGATCGGCGAGCCCGACGGTCCCCGTCGCCGCACGAGCGCGGGCGGCCGCGCGCTGATCATCGTCGGCATGCTCATCGTCATCGTCGTCGGCCTCCTCGTGCTCGTCGAGACCGTCGGCCGCGGCATCGCCGAGCGCAACGTCGCGGCGTCGATCGAGCAGGGCATGCCGGAGGGCGTCGAGGGCGAGGTCGACGTGCGGATCCACGGCGTCTCGGCGCTGTGGCAGGTCCTCAGCGGGAGCATGGACGAGATCGTCGCGACGGCGCCGGCGCTCGACGTGTACGGCGTTCCCGTCGACGTCACCGTCACCGCGAACGGCGTGCCGCTCGCGCAGGGCGAGCCCGTCGAGCGCGCCGAGGTCGTCGCGCGCGTCGACGAGGCGGCCGTCGACGCGATCGCCGAGTCGCAGGGCGTTCCCGGCGGGCTCGAGCTCGGCGACGGCACCGTCGCGTACAGCGACGAGGTCGAGTTCCTCGGCATCCCGATCGGCTTCACCGTCACCGCGGAGCCCGAGGCGGCGGGCGACCGCGTGCTCCTCACGCCGATCGGCGCCGACATCCAGGCCGGCGGGAGCACGATCGACGCATCCGGACTCGTCGACCGGCTGGTCGGCGGCGAGCCGCTGCCGATCTGCGTCGCCGACCGGCTGCCCGAGGGCGTCGAAGTGACCGGCATCGACGTGTCGCCCGACGGCGCGACCGTGCGCCTCGAGGCGACGGGACTGCCGCTCGTCGAGGACACCCTCGCGACGACCGGCACCTGCGACTGACGTCCTGCCGCGTCGTCGCCGATTCGGCCCGCGCGGCGCCGCTCGGTAGACTCGCGGGGGAACCGCCCCACAAGGGCGGCCCGCACCGAGGCTTCAGGAACCGATCCGGGTTCGCTCGCCGTCCGAGTGATCCGTCGTTCCATCGTCCCGTGAGGTTCCCCGTGGCATCCAGCGCACCCGTCTCCGCGCGTCCGGGCGCGCCCGGCGACGCGAATGCGCTCGCACCCCGCGTGTGGCCCGAGGGCGCCCACCGCGACGCATCCGGCCGGCTCGTCGTCGGCGGCATCGACGCGGTGACGCTCGCCGAACGCTTCGGCACGCCGCTCTACGTCGTCGACGAGGCCGACGCGCGGGCCCGCGCGGCGCGCATCCTGGCCGCGTTCGAGGCGGCCGCGGCATCCGTGGGCACGACCGTGACGGTGTACTACGCCGGCAAGGCATTCCTGTCGGGCGCGGTCGTGCATTGGGTGACCGAGGCCGGCCTCGGCGTCGACGTGTGCACCGGAGGCGAGCTCGCGGTCGCGCTCGCCGCTGGCGCCGACCCTGCCCGAATCGGCTTCCACGGCAACAACAAGTCGGCCTCCGAGGTCGAGCGCGCGGTCGCCGCCGGCGTCGGGGCGATCATCATCGACTCCGAGATCGAGATCGAGCGGGTCGCGGCCGCCGCGGCGCGCGCCGGACGCGTGCAGCGCGTGCGGCTGCGCGTGAACAGCGGCGTGCACGCCTCGACCCACGAGTTCCTCGCCCCCGCGCACGAGGACCAGAAGTTCGGCATCTCGCTCGAGCGGGCCGTCGAGATCGGCACGCGCATCCGCTCGCACCCCTCGCTCGACCTCCTCGGCCTGCACTGCCACATCGGCTCGCAGATCTTCGATTCCGCGGGCTTCGCGGAGTCGGCCGAGCGGCTGCTCACCGCGCACGCCGAGCTCTCGCGCGTCGCGCCGGTGCCCGAGCTCAACCTCGGCGGCGGGTTCGGCATCGCGTACACCGCCGCCGACGATCCCGCGCCCATAGAGGAGATCGCGCTCGGCATCGCCGGGGCGGTCGCGAGCGGATGCCGCGAGCGGGGCGTCCCCGTGCCGAAGCTGGCGTTCGAGCCCGGCCGTTCGATCATCGGCCC
>DASTQT010000162.1:0-5157 GCA_035761605.1 Agromyces sp.
CACGCGGTGCTCATCTCGAACTCGATCGACGGCCGCGACATCGCGGGCCGATTCGCCGCCCGCACCAGCGCCCCCATCGCCGTGGACGCGATCGGCGTCTCGCGCGACGACGAGGGCGTCGTCGCCCACCACTCCGTGTACGGGGGCGCGTACAACGTCGACTCCGCGGCGACCTTCGGGCCGCTCGTCGTCACCGTGCGGCAGGGCGCCATCGAGGCGCGCGCCGAAGCACGACCCGTCGCTCTCGATTCGCTCGAGGTGCCGGCCTCGGGCGCGGCGTCGGCCGCCATCGAGTCGGTCGAGGCCGTGACCGAGACGTCGAGCCGACCCGAGCTGCGGGGAGCGAAGCGGATCGTGTCGGGCGGTCGTGGCCTCGGCTCGGCCGAGAAGTTCGCGCTCGTCGAGGAGCTCGCCGACGCACTCGGCGCCGCCATCGGCGCGTCGCGCGCGGCGGTCGACGCCGGCTACATCCCGGCGAGCCAGCAGGTCGGCCAGACCGGCGTCTCGGTCTCGCCGCAGCTGTACATCGCGCTCGGCATCTCGGGTGCGATCCAGCACCGCGCCGGCATGCAGACGGCCAAGAACATCGTCGCCGTCAACAAGGATCCCGACGCGCCGATCTTCGAGGTCGCCGACTTCGGCGTCGTCGGCGACGTCTTCACCGTGGTCCCGCAACTGATCAGCGCACTCGCCGAGCGGAAGCGGTGACCTATGGCCGCGGTGCGGAACCTGCGCAGGGGACTGCCTCGCCGGCGCGGCGGTGAGGCCTGGCCGCCCGGCGTAGCGACCGGCGACCTCGACGCCGCGTCGGTCGAAGCTCCGGCGGCTGCGGCGGTGCCCTTCGCACCCGAGGTCACGGTCGCTTCGGCACCTGTCCCGTCGGCGGCAGCGCCGGCCGCATCGTCCCCGGTGGTCCCCGACGCCGCGCCGGCCGCCGTTTCGCCGGGTCGTCGGCTCCGAAGCGGGCTTCCGCGCGCGCGTGGCGGCCGGCCGTGGCCGGAGACCGGTGAGGCGAGCACTGCTGCGCACGTCGAAGTGACGGATGCCGCGACGGCCCCGCCGGCCGCACCCACCTTCGAGTCCACCGCGGTCCCGAGCGCGGAGCCGGCCGCATCGACGCCCTCTGCCGCGTCTGTCGCGGCAACCGCGCCGGCGGCTGCGACCGGCATCGGGCTTCGTCGCGGGCTCCCGAGGGTCCCAGGCGGAGATCCGTGGCCCGCGTCGGTCGCACCGATCGCCGAGTCCATCGCGACCGCGCCGGTCGTGGAGGCCCCCGCACCGCCCGCCGAGTCCGTGCCCGCGTCGTCGGTGACGGCATCCCCACCGTCGGTCCAGGCCGACGAGCCGGCGGCCCCGGTACCCGCTGCCACCACCCCGGCTCCGGCGGCGTCCGCCGTGACGGCTCCCGAGGAATCCGCGGCCCCGGCGCCCACCCGACCCGCCGAGCCCGCAGTACCCGCTGCGAAGGCCGAGCCGGTGGCGGCGGCCCCAGGGTCGAGCGCGCCTTCGCAGCCAGGCGCGAGACGATACGGCCCGCTGACCGTGAAGCAGTGGGTCGGGGCATCCGTCGTCGGCATCCTCGCGATCATCGGCGCGGCAACCATCGTCGTGCAGCTCACGAGATGGTTCCTCGGGCTGGACTTCATGCAGGACTTCCTCGCGACCTACCCCGGCGTGACGCCCCTTCCGGACGGTGCGCCCGTCGGCCTCCCGGCCTGGCTCGGCTGGCAGCACTTCTTCAATGTCTTCCTCATCGTGCTGATCATCCGCTCGGGCCTGCAGGTCCGCACCGAGCGGCGGCCACCGGCGTACTGGACGCCGCGCTGGTCGAAGGGCGGCCAGGGCAGGATCAGTCTCAACCTGTGGTTCCACCAGTCCCTCGACATCCTGTGGCTGGTGAACGGACTCGTCTTCGTCGTGCTCCTGTTCGCGACGGGCCAATGGATGCGCGTCGTGCCGACCAGTTGGGAGGTCATCCCGAACGCGGTGTCGGCCGGGCTGCAGTACCTCTCGCTGGACTGGCCGCTCGAGGACGGCTGGGTCAACTACAACAGCCTCCAGGTGCTGGCGTACTTCGCGACGATCTTCATCGCCGCACCGCTCGCCGCGATCACCGGGGTGCGGATGTCGGGGCTGTGGCCGAAGAACGCCGCGACGCTCAACCGGATCTATCCGGTCGAGTGGGCCCGTGCCGTGCACTTCCCGGTCATGCTGTACTTCGTCGCCTTCATCGTCGTCCACGTCGTCCTCGTCTTCACGACCGGCGTGCTCCGCAACCTGAACGCGATGTTCGCGGCGCGGGACGCCGACGACTGGCTGGGTTTCTGGATCTTCGTCGCCTCGATGGTCGTCATCGCGGCAGCGTGGATCGCTGCCCGCCCGACGGTGCTCGCGCCGATCGCGGGACTGTTCGGCAAGGTCGGTCGATAGGCGTCGGCCGGACTCCGGTCGTTCGGGGGCCGAGGAGACCGCGCGCGCCGATGCCGCGACGCGACGCCCCACGCGGGGCGCGCGCCGCGGCATCCGCTCGCTTCGGTCAGATCGCGATGTCGCGGCGTCGGAACACCATCCAGCCGATGAGGAGCAGCACGGCGATCACCGCGTAGATCAACCAGACGGCGCCGTCCCAGCCGTTCGCGAGCGGCGACTCGCGATACGCCCAGCTGTACGGCGAGAAGTCGTGCAGCCAGGCGAGGTCCTCGCTCTGGTTGCCGAGCGCGTTCAGCGCGTAGGCGTACACGGCCACGCCGGCGCCGGCGCCGAGCGACCACGAGCGTCGGCCCGTGAGTCCGCCCACCGCGATGGCTGCCACTGCGGCGAGCGAGACGAGCCCGAAGAACGCCGTCGCCGTGGCGACGAGGTTCGAGAACTCGATGCCCAGCTCGGCCGGCTCGTTCAGCACCGCCACGACCGCCACGCTCACGAGCGCAAGCCAGGCGAGCTTGACGAGGACCGCGGCCGTGCGCTCGGCGAAGACCTGCCCACGCGTGACGCCGTGCGCGAGCGTGAGCTCGAGCTGGCCGTTCTCCTCGTCGTTCGCGATGGCGCCCGTGCCCCAGCCGACCGCGGCGATCGTGACGAGCACGAAGCCGATGAGGCCGAAGAACGTCGCCTGCGCGTACCCCGGGCCGGAGCCGATCTGGTCGTAGTTCAGCGACCGGACCAGTTCAGGCGGCAGCATGTCGACCATCTCCTGCATCTGCCCGTTCCCGCCGAACGACGGGTAGAGGGGCAGGTAGAGCAGGAGCGCGAAGAGGATGCCGACGGTCCAGCCGGCGAGCCCGCGCCAGCCGTCGACGATCGAACGGCGGAAGAGGGGGAGCACGCGGTTCATCGCTTCGCCCCCCTCCGGGTGGCCTCGTCTTCGTCGGGGGTCGCCGTGAGGTCGGTGCCGTAGTACGAGAGCACCATCTCCTCGAGGTCGGGCTCCTCCATGGTCAGGTCGACCACGTCGAGGCGCGCGACGGCCTTCACGAACGCGTCGACGTGCGCGTCGAGGGTCGCCGAGAGGGCCACCGTGCCGGGACCGTTGGGCACGGATGCCACCGCGCTCACGCCGGGCAGCGCGTCGAGCGTGGCGCGCGCCGCCGAGGCATCCGCCTCGGCGACCGTGAGCCGCACGTGGCGAACGGCGTTCTCGCGGAGCGCTTCGACCGTCGACTGCTCGACGATGCGCCCCGCCTTCAGGATCGCGATCTCGTGCGCGGTCTGCTGCACCTCGCTCAGCACGTGCGAGCTGAGGAAGACGGTCTGCCCGTTGGCACGCGCCTCGCGCAGCATCCCGTGGAACTCCTGCTGCACGAGCGGGTCGAGCCCGCTGGTCGGCTCGTCGAGCACGAGCAGCTCGGGCTCGTGCATGAACGCCTGGATCAGGCCGATCTTCTGCTTGTTGCCCTTCGACAGGTTGCGCACCGGTCGGCCGAGGTCGACGCCGAGGCGGTCGGCGAGGCCGTCGATCGCGGCGGGGCGCACCGGCCCGGAGATCTCGGCGTAGTGGGCGAGCAGCTCGCGGCCCTTCACCCGGGTCGAGAGGTGCAGTTCGCCGGGCAGGTAGCCGATGCGGCGACGAAGCGCCGCGCCGCCGCCGCGCGGCGACTCGCCGAGCACGCTGAGCTCGCCGCCGGACGGGCGGATGATGTCGAGCAGCAGCCGCATCGTGGTGGTCTTGCCCGCGCCGTTCGGCCCGATCATGCCGAACACGCTGCCGCGCGGGATGTCGAGGTCGATGCCGTGGAGCGCGGTGTGCGATCCGTAGCGCTTGACGAGGCCGCGTGTCGTGACGGCGGCCTCCGTGGTCGTCGTGGTGCTGGTGGTCGTGCTCATGCTGGTCCTTCCCGTGATCGATGACGAGGTGGCGGATGCCGCGGGCGTCAGTCGCGCCCGGCCTCGTCGATCGGCGGGTCGGGATCCTGGTTGGGGTTGCCGGGTCCCTTGTCGGAGCGGACGCGCGGTACGGCGTCGGACGCGGACGCGGACGTGGGCGCCGGAGCCGTTTCGGTCGTCGCGCCGTCGTCGGCGAGGGCCGCGCGGGCGGCCTCGAGCAGGCGCTGGTCGGCGTACAGGCCGTGCGTGTAGAGCTCGAGCGTCGGCACGGTCATCCGGCGCAGGACGGCGGGGGAGTCGAGCGGCGCGCCGAGGGTGCGAGCGAGCTGGTCGCGCAGCAGGAGCGGCGCGAGCCCGTACAGGGTGATGAGCACCGCCCGCAGCTCGGGGTCGGTCGACGGCAGCATGCTGCCGTCGCCGACGCCCGCGTCGAGCATCGCGCGCGTCTCGGCGAGCAGCAGGTCGAACAGGCGTGCGCCGCCCTCGGTGCCGTCGGCGAGCATGCTCGAGACGTAGTCGATGTAGGCGCGGAAGCGGCCCGGGTCGTCGAGCCACTCGCGGATGGTCGATGCGACCGCCGGGGCGCCGAGGCGCCCCTTCTCGCCCATCAGCTGCGCGACCAGCCAGTCGTCGCAGGCGTCGCGCAACTCGGCCTTCGAGCCGAAGTGATGGATGACGAGCGCCGGGCTGACGCCGGCGACCGCCGCGATCTCTCGGACGGTCGTGCGCCCGAAGCCGTGTGCGCCGAACCTCGCGATGGCCGCGTCGCGGATTCGGGCCCGCGTCGTGGCATCCTCGAGAAGAACTGAACGCATGTTCAATATGCTAAACGTT
>DASTQT010000163.1:0-14115 GCA_035761605.1 Agromyces sp.
GAGCCAGAAGTAGTACGTGAACCAGGCGCCCGGCTCGGCGACGGCGATGAGCTCGCCCGACCGGGCGTGGTCGAGCCCGTACCGGGCCTGCGCCTCGCGGTCGAGGACCTCGTCGACGCCCGGGAGGTCGCGGAGGATCGCCGCGACGCGCGCCTCGTCGGCCGGGTCCGCCACGTACACGTGCGCGACCTGGTGGTCGGCGACGGCGAACGCGCGGGACGTCCACGGGTCGAGCTGCTCACGGCCGTCCTGCACGTACACCTCGAGGAGGCCCTCCCCCCGCAGCGCCCGGTTCACGTCGACCGGGCGCTCGGCCCGTGCGATGCCGTACTCGGCGAGCGCGACGACCGTCACGTCCTGTGCCTCGGCCTGGTCGAGCAGCGGCGCCATCGCGGCGTCGAGCTCCGCGGCGGCCCGGGCGGCCTCGGGTGCGTCCGGTCCGAACCGCTGGAGGTCGTAGTCGAGGTGCGGCAGGTACGCCATCGTGAGGTCGGGCGTGCCCGGGTCGGCGAGCACGCGCCGGGTGGCGTCGACGATCCACTGCGTGGAGCGGATGGTCGCGGTCGGCCCCCAGTACTGGAAGAGCGGGAACTCGCCGAGCTCGTCGCGCAGCTCGTCGTGCAGGCGCGGCGGTCGCGCGTAGAAGTCGGGCGACTTGCGGCCGTCGGCGTGGTAGATCGGCCGGGGCGTGACCGTGAGGTCGGTGGTGGCCCCCATCGCGTACCACCAGCCGAGGTTCGCGCTCGTGTAGTCGCCCCCGCTGCGCCGGCGCGCGGTCTCCCAGAGCTTCTCGCCGCGGACGAGCCGGTTGTGCTGTCGCCAGAGCAGCACGTCGCCGAGTCCGCGGAAGTACCATCCGTTTCCCACGATGCCGTGGCTCGAGGGCATTCTCCCGGTCAGCACGGAGGACTGCACCGAGCACGTGACGGCGGGCAGGACGGTGCCGAGCTCGGCGCGGCGGCCGGCCCGTGCCATCCGGCTCAGTCGCGGCATGTGCCGGAGCGCGTCGGCGGTCAGGCCCACGACGTCGAGGAGCAGCACCTTCTCGGTCATGCGGGCTGCTCCTGTCGCTCGAGCAGCTCGGTCGCGGCCCAGCGCAGCTCGGCGGCGATGCCGTCGACGAGGTCGACCGCGGGGCCGGGCAGCACCGACCAGGTGTAGGTCTCGACGTCGACGTGCAGCTGGTCGACGGGCTGCACCGCGCGGACGGCGGCGAGCGCGGTGCGCAGCACGTCGGTCGTCGACGACAGCGGCGCCTCGGGCTCGAGGTGCAGCGGCACGTGGAAGTGCACGCGCCACGGCGCCGCGGCGGGCAGCGCGTCGAGCGCCTCGGGCAGGTCGTCGACCCGGATGACGCCCCCGGCCGCGTCCTCGCGGACCTGATGCAGGTAGCGGTCCTCCGCGTAGGCCCCGACGGCACGGCGCGCGTCGGGGTCGCCGGGCCGTTCGACGTGGAGCGCGGCCGACGCCTGCACCTTCACGACGCGGATGCCCGCGTCGGCGATGCGCGCGACCGCCGCTGCGGGGTCGGCGAACGAGACCGCGAGGTGGCAGGTGTCGAGGCACACGCCGATGTGGTCGAGGTCGATGCGGTCGCGGTGCGACGACAGCCAGCCGACCACGTCGTCGACGTCGTCGAGCACGCATCCGGGCTCGGGTTCGATGGCGAGGCGGATGGCGCGTCCGGTCTCCGCGCGGATGGCCCGCAGTTCCGCGCCCAGCGCGGCCAGCGCGGCGGTCGCCGTACGGTCTGCCTCGTCGTCCCAGCCGACCCGCCAGCCGAGCGGCAGCGTCGAGATGCTGCCCTCCGCGCCGGGCGGCAGCAGCGCGGCGAGCACGCGCGCCGCGTCGATCGTGAACTCCAGGCGCGCGGGGTCGGTCCAGTCGGGTCGGTACACGTCGAGCTTGACGACCTCGGCGTGGAACGCCTCGTAGGGGAAGGCGTTGAGCGTGCGGACCTCGAGGCCGTTCCGGTCGAGCGCGGCTCGCAGGCGGTCGAGCGCGGCGGGCTCGGTCACGAGGCGCGCGGCGAGCGGGGCGGGCAGCCAGAGTCCGACGCCGAGGACCTCCAGGCCCGCGGCGCGCCTGGCCGGTCCGGCGTACGCGTCGAGCTGGCGGATGACCCCGTCGAGGTCCTCGGCCGGGTGCACGTTGGTGCAGTACGAGAGGTGCATCAGCGCGCCGCCTCGGGCACGGCCGGCGCCCCGACATCCGCTGCGCCCCGCAGGATCGAGTTGCCGGAGAAGGTCTCGGGCTCGCTCGCGAGGTCGAAGCCGGGCAGCGGCGTGAGGTCGAGCCGTCCGCTCTGCGCGAAGAAGTCGACCGGGTTCTGCCAGAGCACGGTGTCGACGTCGCCCGGGCCGAAGCCCGCATCCGCCATGGCCGCGCCGGTCTTCGCCGTGAGCAGCGGGTCGGATCGACCCCAGTCGGCGGCCGAGTTCACGAGCACGCGCTCGGTGCCGTACCGCTGCAGCAGCGCGACCATGCGCTGCGGGTCCATCTTGGTGTCGGGGTAGATCGAGAACCCCATCCAGGCGCCGCTCTCCTTCACCATCTCGATGGTGACCTCGTTGAGGTGGTCGAGCACGACGAGCTCGGGCGCGATGCCCGAGTGGGCGATCACCTCGAGCGTGCGGCGCGTGCCGTGCTTCTTGTCGCGGTGCGGCGTGTGGACGATCACGGGCAGGCCGTGCTCGATCGCGAGCGCGAGGTGCGCCTCGAGCACCTCGTCCTCCTCGGGGGTCATCGAGTCGTAGCCGGTCTCGCCCACCGCGACGACCGACTCGCGGCGCAGGAATCGGGGCAGCTCGGACATGACCTCGCGGCAGCGCGGGTCGTTCGCCTCCTTCGGGTTCAGCGCGAGCGCGCAGTGGTGGCGGATGCCGAACTGCGACGCGCGGAACCGCTCCCACCCTGTCAGCGCGTCGAAGTAGTCGACGTACGAACCGACGTTCGTGCGCGGCTGGCCGAGCCAGAACGACGGCTCGACGAGCGCCCGGACGCCGGCCGCGTACATGGCCTCGTAGTCGTCCGTCGTTCGGGACGACATGTGGATGTGCGGATCGAAGATGCGCATGTCAGCGGCCTTCCTGTCGTGGTGCGTCGGCCGCCGGCAGCAGCGACCGCAGGTCGTGGGGGACGGGGCGGCCGGCCGCCTCCCGTTCCTCGGCGAGGTCGTCGGCCATGCGCGCGAGCTCGGCGTCCTTCCGGTCGTCGAGCCCGGCGACGACCGCGAGCGGCACCCCCATGAAGACGAGCTTCACGACGCCGTGGCGCCAGTCGTGGTCGGGGAGGTGGCGACCGGCGAACGCGCCCATCGCCGCGCCGACCAGCCGCGGGTCGTTCGCGCGCAGGGCATCGCGCACGAGCCCGACGCCGGTGTCGCGCAGCGGCTCGTCGACGGGCGCCGCCGCCGCGAGCGCGTTCAACTCGTCGAGCGCGCGGATGCGCTCCTCGGTGTCGCCGTCGCGATAGCGCTGCTCGATGCGGTCCGTGTCGTCCATGCGCCTCACGCGATCCTCTCGATGACGTCGTTCATGCGTGCGATGCTCTCCGCGGCGATCCGCGGCGCGGCGTGCGAGTGTCGTGGCAGCTCGATCGCTGCGACGCCCGTGTAGCCGATCTCGGCGAGCGTGCGGAAGGCCAGCTCGAGGTCGACGGCGCCCGTGCCGAGCTCGAGGTGCTCGTGCGCGCGCGGCAGCATGTCGTCGACCTGCACGTTGACGAGCAGGTCGCCGGCCGCGCGGAGGGCTCCCTCGACGCCGGCCGGCTCGACCACGACGCAGTGCCCGAGGTCGACCGTGATGCCGAGCTCGGGCGGGTCGCCGAGCTCGGCCCGGAGCCTCAGCGCGTCGGCGACCGTCTCGACGAGCATGCCCGGCTCGGGCTCGAACCCGAGGCGGACCCCGTGCGTGCGGGCGGCCGCCACCACATCGCGCAGGGTCGCGACGAGGCGCCGCCATGCGACATCCGGGTCGACCCCCTCCGGCAGCACGCCCGACCAGAGCGACACGCACTCGGCGCCGAGCACCTGCGCGATCTCGATCGCTCGGACGAGGAACGCGACCCTCGCGGCCGCGTCGGCGTCGTCGTCGAGCAGGTTGGGCCGGTGCTTGCGCGCCGGGTCGAGCACGTACCGCGCGCCGGTCTCGACGACGACCCGGAGGCCGCGGCGTTCGAGGTCGGCGCGCAGCGCGATCGCGCGGTCGTGCCATCCGTCGCCGAACGGGTCGAAATGCGGATGGCCCAGGGTCAGCGCGACCGCCTGGTACCCGTTCGACTGCAGCAGGTCGAGCGCGTCGCCGAGCGGATGGTCGGCGAAGCCGTTGGTGCCGTAGCCGAGCAGTGGCCGCGTAGCGGCGGAGGTCGCGCTCACGTGATGTCACGCCCCTTCGCGGCGCGGCGGGCCAGCAGCGCGCCGACCGCGTCGATCGCGAGCAGTACGAGGGCGTCGACGGGGCGGCCCGCCCGTGCGGTGAGCGCGGCCTGCAGCGGCACCATGGCGAGGATGCCGCGCCGTGTCGCGGTGCGCACCACGGGCGCGTCGGGCGACGACACGGCCTCGACCTGCGCGCGGAGCGTCGGCACCGCGAAGCGCGCCGCGGCCGCCGCCGAGACGAGCCCCGCGGCGCTCGGCTCGGGACGCACCGCGGCCGCGGAGGCCGCGATCGTCGTGAGGGACGCCGCGGCCGCCGTGACCGGTCGCGTGCCGTGCACCTCGCCGCGCGCCAGGGCCGTGACGCTCGCGGTGTGGCCCGCCATGACCAGTGCCGGGCGCACGGCGTCGGCCGCACGGTCCCGCCCGGCTCCGAGCAGCACGTCGAGACCGCGACATGCGCCCATGACGAGCGGACCCGTCCAGCCGCGCTTGGCCACGAGGTCGTAGGTCCAGATCGATGCCGCGAGCGGGACCGCGACGGCCAGAGAGCTCCGCCCCCCGGTGAGCCCGGCCACGGCGACGCCCGCCACCGTCAGCGCGCCGGCGACGCCGAAGGCGGCCCTCCTCGAGATCCGCCCGGACGGGACCGGACGCTCCGGACGCTCGACCCGGTCGAGCTCGGCGTCGGCGGCGTCGTTGAGCGCCATCCCGCCCCAGTAGAGCAGGACCGACGCGACGGGCAGGCCGAGCCGGGGCAGCAGGCCCGTGCGGCCTGCAGCGGCAATGCCGGCGGTCGCATCGCCGAGGACGGTCAGCCCGGCGGGTGCCCGTACGAGTTGGATGAAGGTGGACGCATCCACCGTCAGGCCACCTGCGCCGAGGTCCTCCGCACGGCCGTGCGCAGCGCCCACGAGACGAGCTCGTCGGCCTGGCGCGCGAAGGCGTGCTCGTCGCTGCCCCACGGGTCCTTGAAGAAGTAGCCGACCTCGGCGATCGGGCCCGACAGGCCGGCCTCGTCGGCGAGCGTGAGCAGGCGCGCGAGGTCGATCACGAGCGGCGCGGCGAGCGTCGAGTCGTACGCGGTCCAGGTCGTCTGGAGCGTGATGCGCGTGTCGAGGAAGCCCTCGGCGTGCACGTGGTCCCACGCCGTCTTGACGTCGCCGAGATCGGGCACGTTGTCGATGTGCAGGGGCGTGACCACGTCGTGGCCGAGCAGGTCGTGCAGGCCGCGGTTCTTCGACGCGAGCTTCGACTCGACGGCGGCGGGGTCGGCGAGCGTGGCCCCGTCGCCGCCGCCGAGCAGGTTCGCGCCCGCCCACGACATCACGCGCATGCCGCGCGAGGAGAACATGGGCGCGAGCACCGTGCGCAGCAGCGTCTCGCCGGTCTTGCCGTCCTGTCCGGCGATGGGGACACCCGCCTCGAGGGCGACGTCGTGCAGCGCCGGCATACCGAGCGAGATCGACGGGGTGAAGCACACGTACGGCGACCCGGCCTCGGCCACCGCCGCGAGCGCCGAGAGCGTGCTCGACGGGAGCAGCTCGAGGCCGTCCTCGGCGAGGGCGGCGATGAGCGCGTCACGGTCGTGGAACTCGGGGCGGTCGGCGGGCAGCGGTTCGGTCGACGCGACGTCGATCACGATGACGCGGCGGAGCCCGTTTCGCTCGCGGAACGAGCGGATGTCGTCGGCGCGGAGCTCGATCTCGCGCTGCTGCGAGCCGCGCGCACGCCGCGGGATGACCCGGATCTCGGCGTCGGCGGCGTCGAGTCGGGCGGCGACGGCCTCGACCGTGGCGGCCGGGATCATGCCGCCGGCCGCGAGGCGGCGGGCACGCTCGAGGAGCGGGGTGTCGTCGACGTCGTGGCCCCCGACGACGAAGTCGTCGAAGTCGGGCAGCGGCACGCCCTCGAAGGCGGGGCCGGTCGTGACCAGGCCCACCGGCCGGGCGACGCCCTCGGCGAGCGCTGCGAGGCCGATCGTCGCCGTCGTCGCGACACTGCCGCGCGCGCCGACGAACCAGACACCCGTACGTCCTTCGTTCATCGTCGAACCACTCCATTCCCGTGTGCACCGTTGCGCCGGCGTGAGCCCTGGGGGCCGCCTGCTCCGAACGCTAGCGGAGGTTGCATCCTTGGTCAAACAGAAGTTGCATACTGATGGTGTTAACTTGCGCACTGATCGATCGAAGTCAGCGATCCCGTCCTGGAACGCCTCGAGCGATGACACGCAGGTACGCGTCGAGCGCGTCGGTGAGGCCGGCACCGTCGAGCGCGGCGGCCGCCGCGGCCGCGTGCCGGACGATCAGGCCGCGGTGCCGCTCGAGCGCGCCGGACTCGCGGATGACCGATCGCACCCGTTCGACCCCGTCGTCGGAGAGGTCGGCCCGGCCGACCTCCCGCTCGAGCAGGTCCCGGGCCTCGGGCGTCGCACCCTCGAGCGCGAGCTGCAGCAGGCGGGTCCGCTTGCCGCCCCGCACGTCCGAGCTCGTGGACTTGCCCGTGCGCGCGGGATCGCCGAAGACCGCGAGTTCGTCGTCCTTGAGCTGGTACGCCACCCCCAGGTGGCGGCCGTACTCCGAGAGCGCCGCGAGCATCGCGCCGTCGGCACGCCCCGACGCCACGGCGCCGAGCCGCAGCGGCAGGATCACGCTGTAGCCCGAGGTCTTCAGCTCGGCCATCCGGATCGGCAGCGCTCGCACCGGCGGCAGCTGCTCGCTCCGGACGTCCATGAGCTCGCCGGCGATCGCCGCGTCGAGCGACGACAGCAGCTCGAGCACGAGCGCGACCCGCGTCTCCGGGGCGACCGGCGTGCCGGCGAGGGCCCGGACGCTCGCACTGATCGCGAGGTCACCCGCGAGCAGGGCGGCCGAGGTCGCCTGCCGGTCCGCCACCTCGTTCCCGGCTCCCGCCGACACCCACGCGGCGCGCACGCTGCCCGCGAGGTTCGGCCGGCCGTGCCGTCGATCGTCGCCGTCGATGAGGTCGTCGTGGATGCACAGGCCCACGTGCAGGAGCTGGACCGCTGCGCCGAGCGCGTCGCATACCTTCGGTGCTCCGCCGCCCATCCCGAGGTACGCGGCGATCGCAAGCCGGGCGCGCAACTGCTTGCCGCCGCCCTGCGCGGCGAGCAGGCCGATCAGCTCGCGCGGCTCGGGGTCGGCGCCCGCCGCTGAAGCAGCGAGGGACCGCCAGGCGTCGCCCACGGCGGCCGACGTTCGCGCCACGGCCAGGCCGATCCGTTCGACGAGATCGGATGCCGCATCCGCCGGGCCACCGGTGCCCGGGCCTCCGGTCGGGCCGCCGGGCGCATTCGCCGGCCGCTCGTCGTCGACCCGCGTCGAGCCGGCGTACGCCTGCTCCTGCAACGACATGGTCCTCTCCTCCCCGCCCGGCGCATCGTCGCACCGGGCCGAACGGCGCGGACGGCCCGGATCAGTCCGTCGCGCCGACGACGCCCACCCAGGCGCCGTCCGTGCCGGAGCTGTGCTCGACCGCGTCGAGCACGCGCTGCACGTGCAGGCCGTCGGCGAACGACGGCTGCGGCGAGGTGCCCGCGGCGATCGCGTCGACGAAGTCCTTCGCCTGGTTGGCGAAGCCGTGCTCGTAGCCGAGCATGTGCCCGGCCGGCCACCAGGCGTCGATCCACGGGTGACCGGGCTCGGTCACGATGATGGTCTTGAAGCCCTGCTCGACGGCGGGCTCGGTCGCGTCGTAGAGCTCGAGGGCGTTGAGGTTCTCGAGGTCGAAGGCGATCGCGCCCTGCGAGCCCGAGACCTCGACCCGCAGCGAGTTCTTGCGTCCGGTCGCCATGCGCGAGGCCTCGAACGTGCCGAGGGCGCCAGAGGCGAACCGGCCTCGGAACAGCGCGACGTCGTCGACCGTCACCTCGCCGTACTCGGTCGGCGAGCCGTCCGACGAGGATCCGGCGATCGCGCCGGAGCTGGGGGCCGTGGCGAGCGGCCGGCGGCGCACGAAGGTCTCGAGCACGCCCGAGACCTCGCTGAGCCGCAGACCGGTCATGTACTCGGCCAGGTCGACCGCGTGCGCGCCGATGTCGCCGAGCGCGCCCGATCCCGCGCGGTCCTTCTCGAGGCGCCAGGTCATCGGAGCGGCCGGGTCGACCAGCCAGTCCTGCAGGTACGAGGCGCGGACATGCCGCACCTCGCCGATCCGGCCGTCGGCGATGAGCTGCCGCGCGAAGGCCGTGGCGGGAACCCGCCGATAGGTGAAGCCGAGCATCGAACGGATGCCGCGCTCCGACGCCGCCTCGGCGGCTCGCGTCATCGCCTCCGCCTCGGCGGTCGAATTGGCGAGCGGCTTCTCGCAGAGCACGTGCTTGCCGGCCTCGAGCGCGGCGATCGCGATCTCTGCATGGCTGTCGCCCGGGGTGACGATGTCCACGACGTCGATGTCGTCGCGTTCGACGACCTCGCGCCAGTCGACCGACGTCTCCTGCCAGCCCCACTTCTCCGCCGCCTCGGCGACGCTCGCCGCGCGCCGCCCGACCAGCACCTCCATCGTCGGCCGGACGGGGAGGTCGAAGAACCTGGGAGCCACGCGCCATCCCTGCGAATGCGCGGCGCCCATGAAGCCGTTGCCCACCATCGCGACGCGAAGTCGTTCACCCATGCGGATCGAAGCCGCCTTTCTGTGTAGGGGAGGCCGGGCGCCCGGGCGGGCGCCCGGCCTCAGGGTGTTCGGGTCAGGACTCGAACGCGAACTCGATGTACTCGTCGACGTTGTCGGCCGTGACGACGGGCGCGTCGAGCACGATGCGGTTCGGCACGCTCGGCGTGTAGAGGTCGCTCATGGTCTTGCCCTGCGCGATCAGTCGCGCCAGCGCGATGCCGTCGGCCGCCTGGGTCGACGGGTAGATGACCGTGGCCTCGAGCACCGTGTCGCCCGACTCGATCGCCCGCATCGCGTTCGCGCTGCCGGCGCCGCCGACCATGAAGAACTCGTCGCGACCCGCGGCCTCGATCGCCGCGAGCACGCCGACGCCCTGGTCGTCGTCGTGGTTCCACAGCGCGTCGATCTGCGGCGCCGCCGAGAGCAGCTGCGAGGTCACCGCCTCACCACCCTGGATGGTGAAGTCCGCGGCGACCCGGTTGCTGACCTCCAGGCCGCAGTCCTCGAGCGCGTCGGCGAAGCCGCGCGAACGGTCCTGCGTGAGCGGCAGCGAGTCGATGCCGGCGACCTCGGCGACCACCGCGTCCTCCTGGCCCTCGAGACGCTCGCAGATGTACGTGCCCGCGGACACGCCCATGCCGTAGTTGTCACCCAGGATCGTGGTGCGAGCCGCGAACGGGCTGGAGAACTCCCGGTCGACGTTGATGACGGGGATGCCCGCCTCCATCGCCTGGATCGCGACCTCGGTCAGCGCCGCACCGTCGGTGGGCAGCAGCACGATGGCGTCGACGCCGTCGTTGATGAAGGTCTCGACCTGGCTGATCTGGAGGTTGGCGTCGTTGGTGCCCTCCGCCACTCGCAGCTCGACGTCGTCGTAGCTGTCGGCCGCGGCCTGCGCGGCGGAGTTGATCGCACCGAGCCAGCCGTGGTCGGCCGCCGGGCCCGAGAAGCCGATGACGACGGTGTCGCCCGAGGCCGAGTTCTCCTCAGCCGAGTTCTGGTTCTCGGTCACGTTCGACTCCGCACCGCCGGCGGTGCAGCCCGCGAGCAGGCCGGCGACCGCGAGCGAAGCTCCGGCCATGACGAAGGCGCGTGCACGTGAAGTGCGCTTGACGCTCATTGTTGTTGTCCTCTCGTTGGATGTGACGCAGCGCCGCCAGGTGGACTTCATCCACCCGAGTGCGACCACACCCGACGGAGTCCACGCTGACGTTCCGCCACCGTAGCAGAAGATCGCCATTCCTGCGCAACTTATGTTTGGGAATCGTCAAAAGTTCTCCGGCCTGTCGTGACGCGGATCCTGCGGGGGATGCGAGCATGGGGAAACTCGCCGCAAGATGAGACTTGCTTCCGGGCTCGATCCGGTTATGATTTCCGAGTGATCAAAGACGACCATTCTCCGGCATTACTCCGAATGAGCGGCATCTCGAAGAACTTCGCGGGCGTTCAGGCGCTCAAGGGCGTCGATCTCGAGATCGCCGCGGGCGAGGTGCACTGCATCCTCGGACAGAACGGCGCGGGCAAGTCGACGCTGATCAAGACGCTCGCCGGCGCCCACACCCCTGATGAGGGCACCATCCTCTGGAACGGCGAGGAGGTGACCCTCTCCTCCCCGCAGGATGCGATCGGGCTCGGCATCGCGACGATGTACCAGGAGCTCGACGTGGTCGACGGCCTGTCGATCGCCGAGAACATCTTCCTGGGCCACGAACTCGCCGTCGGCGGGCTGCTCCGCACCGGTGAGGCGAACGCGCGCACCCGGCAGCTGCTCAAGCGCCTGGGCCACGCCAACCTCTCACCCACCCGCGAGGTCGGCTCGCTGAGCGCGGCGAACAAGCAGATCGTGAGCATGGCGCGCGCGCTCAGCCACGACACCAAGCTGATCATCATGGACGAGCCGTCCGCGGTGCTCGACAGCGAGGAGGTCAAGAACCTCTTCCGCGTGGTCCGCGAGCTCACCGCGGCCGGCATCGCGGTGGTCTACATCACCCACCGCCTCGAGGAGATCCGCGAGATCGGCGACCGCATCACCGTCCTCAAGGACGGACGGAGCACGGCGAACGGGCTGCCCGTCGCCGACACCCCCACGGCCGAGCTGATCCGGCTGATGACCGGCCGCGAGGTCGCGAACGTGTTCCCGCCCGCGACGCCGATCGAACCATCCGCCCCGGTCAGGCTCGAGGTCACCGGGCTGAGCCTCGACGACGTGTTCCACGACATCAGCTTCACCGTCCGCGCGGGCGAGATCGTCGGCCTGGCCGGGCTGGTCGGCTCGGGCCGCTCCGAGATCCTCGAGACCGTCTACGGCGCCCGCCGCTCCAGCGCCGGCACCGTCCGGGTCGGCGGACGCGAGCTCAAGCGCGGTTCCGTGCGCGACGCCGTCAAGGCCGGCGTCGGGCTCTCCCCGGAGGAGCGCAAGAGCCAGGGGCTGCTGCTGGACGAGCCGATCTACCAGAACGTCACGCTCGCCTCCTTCGCCCGCTACGCGCGCGGCGGCTTCGTCAACGAACGGGCCGAGCGGCGCGTCGCGCAGGAGCAGATCTCCGCCCTGCAGCTGCGCCCGGCCGACCCCGACCGCGCCGCGCGCACGCTCTCCGGCGGCAACCAGCAGAAGATCCTGCTGGCCCGCTGGCTCGTCAACCGCACGTCCGTGCTGCTCCTGGACGAACCCACCCGCGGCGTCGACGTCGGCGCCCGCGCCGAGATCTACGCCCTGATCCGCAAGCTCGCGGCAGGCGGCGACGCCGTCGTCATCGTCTCGAGCGAGATCGAAGAAGTCCTCGGCCTTGCCGACACGGTCCTCGTCATCGCCGACGGCCGAGTGCTCAGCACCGTGAAGGCAGACCAGATCGACGAGCACCAGGTGCTCGACCTCATCATGGAAGGAAGCATCGCGTGAGCGAGCCGCAGCAGACCATCTCCCCCGCCCCCGCCGAACCGGCCGCGCCGGCACCCACCGAGCGGAGGTTCTCCGCGAAGTCGCTGCTCAGCGGCTCGGTCGGCCGCAACCTCGGCCTCGTCCTGGCTCTCGCCGCACTGTTCGT
Organism: Agromyces sp.; assembly: GCA_035761605.1. GTDB lineage: Bacteria > Actinomycetota > Actinomycetes > Actinomycetales > Microbacteriaceae > Agromyces. The sequence continues at coordinate 12,052 of DASTQT010000163.1, forward strand.
GGTCGGCGCGATCACCGCCGGCGACCGCTTCACGAACATCGACAACATCCTCGTCATCCTGCGGCTGGCGTCGATCATCGGCGTGATCTCGATCGGCATGACCTTCGTGATCATCGGCGGCGGCATCGACCTGTCCGTCGGCTCGGTCATGGGGCTGGCCTCGGTCGTGGCCACGCTGTCGGCCGTCCAGGCCGCAGCCGAGAACTCCACGTGGCTGGTCATGGTGTTCGTCGCACTCGCGGTCGGCCTGGCCGCGGGCTTCATCAACGGGATCGTGATCGCGTACGGCAAGGTGGTCGCGTTCATGGCCACCCTCGCCATGCTCGTCGCGGCGCGCGGCCTCGCCGAGATCTTCGCCAACCGCACGACGCAGGTCGTCCGCATCCCCGAGTTCATCGAGTTCATGAACCTCGACCTCATCGGCGTCGACATGCTCATCTGGATCTTCGTCATCGTCGCCGCGGCCGGCTGGATCCTGCTGAACCGCACCACGTTCGGCCGCCGCACGATCGCGATCGGCGGCAACCGCGAGGCGGCCCGCCTGGCCGGCCTCGCCGTGCGCCGCCACACCATCTACCTCTACGCGCTCGCGGGCCTGACCGCCGGCATCGCCGCGGTCATGATCCTCGGCCGCACCACGGCCGGCACCTCGACCCACGGCACGCTGTACGAGCTCGACGCGATCGCCGCGGTCGTGGTCGGCGGCACGCTCCTCGCGGGCGGCCGCGGCACGATCACGGGCACCGTGTTCGGCGTGCTCATCTTCGCCACGCTCACCAACGTGTTCACCCAGAACAACCTCTCCACCTCGGTCCAGGCGGTCGCGAAGGGCGTCATCATCGTGATCGCCGTGCTGCTCCAGCAGCGCTTCTCCGGACAGGGATCCAAATCGCAGTAGGCGTCCCCCGATATGGGGCGCCGGGGATCCGGACAGTCCCTGCGAATCCATGCGAGTTATGACACCGGGTATGGGAGAATTGACGGATGACTGACGTAAGTGCGGGCGGGTCGCGACCGCACGTGAACCCGCTGGGATCGACCGCGATGAGCGACCTGTTCCAGATCCTCCGCGACGGCCAGCCGCGCACGAGGAGTGAACTGGCGGCCATCACGGGACTCGCCCGCACGACGGTCGCGATGCGGATCGACGCGCTCACCGACCTCGGCCTCGTCGGCCCGGTCGGCGAGGCCGCGTCGACGGGCGGCCGGCCGTCGTCGCTGTTCGCGATCACGGCGAGCGGTCGCTACGTCATCGGCGTCGACATCGGCGCCTCGCACGTCCGGGTCGCGCTCAGCGACATCACGGGCCGCGTGCTCGAGGAGACGAACTCGATCATCGCGGTGTCCGAGGGCCCCCGCGTCGTGCTCGACGTCGCCATCGCGTCCGCCCGCGAGCTCATCGAGCGCGCCGGCCGTCGCACCGAGGACCTGCTCGCGATCGGGGTCGGCGTGCCCGGCCCGGTCGAGTTCAGCTCGGGCCGCCCGATCAACCCGCCGATCATGCCGGGCTGGGATCGATTCGACGTCGCGGGCTGGATCCGCCAGGAGCTCGACGTGCCCGTGCTCGTCGACAACGACGTGAACATCATGGCGCTCGGCGAGCGCGAGCACTCCTGGCCCGACGTCGACCAGCTGCTGTTCGTCAAGATCGCCACGGGCATCGGCGCGGGCGTGATCTCCGGCGGGTTCCTCCAGCGCGGCGCGCAGGGCACCGCGGGCGACATCGGCCATGTCTACGTCTCGCGCGGCGCCGAGATCGCCTGCAGCTGCGGCAACTTCGGCTGCCTCGAGGCGCTCGCCTCGGGCAGCGCGATCGCCCGCGCGCTCACCGCGGCCGGCATCCCCGCGAAGAACTCGCGCGACGTCGTCGATCTGGTCAAGAACGGCAACGTCAACGCCATCCAGGCGGTACGCCAGGCCGGGCGCGACGTCGGCGAGGTGCTCACGACCTGCGTGAGCCTCATGAACCCGTCGGTCATCGTGCTCGGCGGCGCGATGGCCGAGGCCGGCGAGCACCTCATCGCCGGCGTCCGCGAGGTGGTCTACCGCCGCTCGATGCCGCTC
>DASTQT010000164.1:0-9286 GCA_035761605.1 Agromyces sp.
AAGACAAGACCCTCACCTCATCGGGCTTCTACGTCTCCCAGGAGGCGCCGATCCACTCCGACAACCCGATCCCGACGCCGTCGGCGCCCGCGCCGGACATCCTGCGCTGCGCGTACATGGAACTCGTCGTCACCGACCTCGAGGCGTCGCGGAACTTCTACGTCGACGTGCTCGACCTCACGGTGACCGAGGAGGACGAGAACACCGTCTACCTCCGCTCGCTCGAGGAGTTCATCCACCACAACCTCGTGCTCCGCACGGGCCCGGTGGCCGCCGTCGCCGCGTTCTCGTACCGCGTACGGACCCCCGAGGACCTCGACAAGGCGGTCGCGTTCTACACCGAGCTCGGATGCCGCGTCGAGCGTCGCGCGGAGGGCTACACGAAGGGCATCGGCGACTCGGTCCGCGTCGAGGACCCGCTCGGGTTCCCGTACGAGTTCTTCCACGACGTCGAGCACGTCGAGCGCCTCGCGTGGCGCTACGACCTCTACACGCCCGGCGCGCTCGTGCGGCTCGACCACTTCAACCAGGTCACGCCCGACGTGCCGCGCGCGGTCGCGTTCATGCAGGACCTCGGCTTCCGCGTCACCGAGGACATCCAGGACGACGAGGGCACCGTGTACGCGGCCTGGATGCGACGCAAGCCCACCGTGCACGACACCGCCATGACCGGCGGTGACGGCCCGCGCATGCACCACGTGGCGTTCTCGACCCACGAGAAGCACAACATCCTCGCGATCTGCGACAAGCTCGGCGCCCTGCGAATGAGCGACCGCATCGAGCGCGGCCCCGGCCGCCACGGCGTATCGAACGCGTTCTACCTCTACCTCCGCGACCCCGACGGGCACCGTGTCGAGATCTACACGCAGGACTACTACACGGGCGATCCCGACAACCCCGTCGTCACGTGGGACGTGCACGACAACCAGCGCCGCGACTGGTGGGGCAACCCCGTGGTGCCGTCGTGGTACACCGAGGCATCCCTCGTGCTCGACCTCGACGGCAACCCGAAGGAGCTCGTCGCCCGGACCGATGCCAGCGAGATGGCCGTCACGATCGGCGCCGACGGGTTCTCGTACACCCGCCACGACGAGGGCGAGGCGTCGATGCCGGAGTGGAAGCAGGGCGAGTACAAGCTCGGCAACCAGCTCTGACCCCAGCTCGGGAGGCGGATGGGGCCGCTCCCGACGGGCGCCGGCAGGCTACAGTCTGAGCATGCCGGCCGAACGAACCCCGCTCCTCGACGGAATGGTGCGAGTGCTCGAACTCGACCGATTCGACGACGAGCGGGGTTCGCTCGTCCCCCTGACGTTCGACCACGTCGGATTCAGCGTCGCTCGTACGTTCGTCGTGAGCGCGCCGCGTGGCGCCGTGCGCGGCGGTCATGCGCACCGGCGGGTACGCCAGGTGCTGTTCCGCGCGAGCGGCACGATCGACGTCGAGGTCGGCCTCAGCGGAGTGCACGCACGCGTGAGGCTCGACGAGGAGCGGCCCGCGCTGCTGATCGAGCCCGGCGTCTGGGCGCAGCAGACCTACCTCGACGAGGGCTCCACGCTCATCGTCTTCGCCGACGGGCCGTACGAGGCGGCGGAGTACGTTCCCGGGAACCCGGACGACGGGGCGGCCCGGTCGTGAGCCGCCGTCGGGTCGCCGTCCTCGGCGGCGGCATCATGGGCAGCGCGCTGGCGATCGAACTGGCCCGTCGCGGGCTCGACGTGACGCTGGTGGATCGCGAGTCCGCGCCCATGGCGGCCACGAGCCGCTGGAACGAGGGCAAGATCCACCTCGGTTACCTCTACGGTGCCGACCCGACCACGGCGACGGCGCAGCACATCCTGCCCGGCGGCCTGCTGTTCGCCGACCGAGCGAGGGACCTCATCGGCGACGACCTCGACGGGCACACCACGACCGACGACGACGTGTACCTCCTGCATCGCGACTCGGTGGTCGAGCCCGACGCGATGCGCGCGAGGTTCGGCGCGATCAGCGAGCTGATCCGGCGACATCCGGACGCCGGACGGTACCTCGTCGACGTCTCCGATGCGCACGTGGCCGAGCTCGCCCGCGACGAGCTGGAGGCGATCGCCGGCGACGACGTCGTCGCGGGATTCCGCGTGCCCGAGCGATCCGTCGACACCAGGTGGTTCGCGGATCGGCTCGGCGGCGCCGTCGCCGCCGAGCCGGGCGTGACGCTGCGCCTCGGCGCCACCGTCGTGGCCGCCGAACCGCACGGATCCGCGGATGGGCGGTGGCGGGTGCGCTTCGACGACCGGGACGTCGATGAGTTCGACCTCGTCGTGAACGCGCTCTGGAACGGCCGGCTCGCGGTCGACCTCACAGCGGGGATCGAACCGGCACGACCCTGGAGCCACCGCTTCCGGCTGTGCGTGTTCGCCCGCACCCGAACGGAGTGCGACGTCCCGAGCGCCATCGTCGCCGTCGGGCCGTTCGGCGACGTGAAGAACTACAACGGCCGGGACTTCTACCTCTCGTGGTACCCGGTCGGCCTGGTGGCCGAAGGCGACGAGCTCGAGCTGTCCGCGCCGGCCGCGCCGACCGGGCCGGACGCCGACGAGTTCGTCGCGCGCGTCCGGCGGGCGCTCGAGCGCGTCATGCCCGGCACGGCGCGGGTGTTCGAAGATGCCGAGTCCGTGCGCGTGCACGGCGGATTCGTCTTCGCGAGGGGAACGGGTTCGCTCGACGACCCGCGATCGGGGCTGCACCGCCGCGACCGGTACGGGGTGCAGCGCCGGGGGACGTACTTCTCGGTCGACACCGGCAAGTACTCCACGGCGCCGTGGACTGCCCGCTTGCTCGCCGAGGAGATCGCCGGTTGAGCGCCGGTGAAGGAAGGACGTCGATGGAACCGCGGGAGTGGACGCCCCTCGTCACCGCACTGGTGCCCACCTACAACGGCGCCGACTTCATCATGCGGACGCTCGACAGCCTCGCCGCGCAGACCTGGCCGCACCTCGAGATCCTCATCGGCGACGACCGCTCGACCGACGACACCCTCGAGATCGTGCGCGAGTTCGCCGGCCGTCATCCGAACACGCGGGTCCTCGAGCGCGAATCGAACCTCGGGTGGCTGCGGAATTCGAACGACCTCATGGCGAACGCCCGGGGCGAGCTGATGTTCTTCGCCTTCCACGACGACGTCGTGGCGCCGACGTACGTCGAGGAGCTCGCGGGCGCGCTCGCGGCGAACGAACGGGCGGTGCTCGCATTCAGCGACATGCACGTGCACGAGCTCGATGGCACGGTGCACCACAACGTGTTCGACGCGCTCGACGGCGTCGAGACCGCACTCGACCGGGGTCGCATCATGGTGCGCCGCCCGGATGAGTGGTGGGTGCCCAATCGCGGACTGTTCCGTTCCTCCGGCTACGTCGAGGTCGATGGCATCCACGCGAACGACCGCGGCGAGTTCTCTGCCGACTGGACGTGGCTGCTCGGGCTTTCGCTCATCGGGGAGTTCGTCCGAGTGCCCGAGGCGCTCTGCACGAAGTACTACCAGGCGACCTCCCTGTCGAAGCGGTGGCCGCACGACGCCGACCAGGTCCTCGCCCTGAAGCGATCGGGTATCGCCGAGATCCGGCGGAGCCGGCGCCTCTCGTCCGCCCAGAAGGCCATCCTGACCGGATACCTTCGACGCCGCGTGCTCGGCCGGCACCTTCCCGACGGCGCGAAGCGGGCGCTGCGCCGAGTGGGCCTCTAGCCGCGAGCCGCAAGCCGGCCGGGCCCGGGCCGGCAACGACGAAGGCTACTGCAACGCGGCACTCCGGTGGAATGGCTAGACAATCTAACTACGTTGTGGTCTTGTTATTCCTGTGATCGCGGACAAGGGAACGACCGCTCAGCGGGCGATCACGACTGGGGGGACGACCCCGGGGGGCCGCGGCCCCCCGGGCCTCTGACAGGCGCCGTCGGCTACAGTTGCACCAATGGACAGCACGGACGGCGTGATCGGCATCGCCGGTGGCCGCGAACTCATCGACTTCGAGCGCCTGCTCGACCGCATGAGCGAACGTTTCCCCGGGATCCCGCGGGCCGAGATCCACGCGGCCGCGATGATCGAGCACGATGCCATCACGGGCGGCGAACTCTACGCCGTCCCCGCCGAGCTCGAGCAGGGCCTCACCGAGGTGCTCGACGCCCGCGGCGGAGCCGCAGCCGCACCCACCACCGCAGCCTGAGCCGCCCCTCGGCCGAGCACCGACGACGCGCCGAGCACGGCGGGGTCCTGACGTGATCCCGCCATCCCTGGGAGCACCGCGACCAGCGGTGTCATCGCCGACAGAAAGGCACTTCCGTGAACACGCTGCTCATCATCGTCGCCATCATCGCCGTCATCCTGCTGTTCACCGGCGGCTTCGTCCAGTCCCTGAACTTCCTGCTCTGGGTCGGCATCGTCCTGCTCGTCCTGGCGGTCATCGTCTGGCTCGTCAGGATGCTCACCGGCAACCGGAGCGCCTGAACCACGGCCGTGCGGGCCCGTCGCGAGGGGGCGGCGGCCCGCTCGGCGGTTCAGTCGGTCTCGGCGAGCGCGACCGCATCGATCATCCCCGCGAGGAAGCGGGCCACGGCGCGCAGCTCGTCGGGGTCGAGCGAGTCCGCGACATCGATCATCGCGCGGTGCATCCTGCCGAGCGTCTCACGCACCTCGGCATCGCTGCCGGTCGTGCTCACGACGACCAGCGAGCGACGATCGGTCGGGTGCGGCCTCCGGGCGAGGTGCCCGCTGCGCTCGAGCCGGTCGATGAGCACGGTCGTCGAGGCCGTCGAGATGCCGATCCGCTTCGCGAGCATGCCCGGCGTGAGCAGCGCGCCTTCGCGCTCCGCCTTGAGGACGTAGCGCAGCGCGAGCAGGTCGGTCTCGCCCATGCCCATGGAATCGCGCGTGCGTCGACGCATCTCCTGGTCTGCGGCGCGATAGCGGCGGAGCAGGTTCAGCACGTCCACGCTGCCGATGCGCGTGGCATCGGGTTCGTACCAGTAGCCGCTCGATTCGAAGCCGGTGGAAGAACTCAGCACCATGACACCCTAATCGGCGCGGCGCGTCACGCGAGGAACGTGGTCGCCGCGTCCTTGAACGCCCGCGCCGTCAGCGTCGAGACGTGGTCGCGGCCGGGGAGCGTGACGAGGTCGCTGCCCCAATCGAGCGCGAGTTCCTGCACGCCCCGCGGAACGGGGTCCTCCTCGCCGGCGACGAAGAGCACGGGGATGCTCCCCGGGATGGCGAGCGGCGCGCCCTGGACGCCCTCGATGCAGGCGAGCAGCGCGTCGCGGTCGGCGCCGGCGCGGATGGCCGGCCCGAGGACCTCCGCGATGAGCCGGTTCGACGGCGGCACGTCGTCGACGAGGTACGCCTTCGCCTCGTCGAGGCTCCACGTCGCGAACAGCTCGGACGGACCAGCGCCCCCGATCACGACCCGACGGACGCGATCGGGTGCCAGCTCGCACAGCGCCGACACGACGCGGTTGCCCATCGAGTACCCGACGACGTCGACGATCGGCACGCCCGCCGAATCGAGCACCGCGACGAGGTCGGCGCCGAGCCGATCGGGGGCGTACGCGTCGCCGTCGGTGGGCTTGTCGCTCGCGCCGTGGCCGCGGAGATCCACCGTGACGACCGGGCGGCCCGCGTCGAGCAGCGCGCGCACCCAGCCGGTGCCCTCCCATGTGACGACGGAGTCGGATGCGAACCCGTGCACGAGCAGCACCGGCGGCGGGCCGTCGCCGCTCGTGACGTCGCCGTGGAGGCGGTATGCGATGAGGGCGCCGTCGGGCGCCTCGGCGTAGAGCACGGGCGCGGACGACGCCGCGGGCATCACGCCCGGTCTCCGGCGTCGTCGCCCTCGGCGCCCCCGCCGCCGGCCTCGGCCTCGGCGGTCTCGGGCGACTCGACGACCTCGGTGGTCGGCAGCGCGCCGGACTCGACGATCGCGGCGCCTGCGTGGCCGAGCTCGGCGAGGGCCGCCTCGGAGGTTTCGGCCGCGACGCCCGCGATCAGGTCGCGCAGGACGCGCACGTGCTGTCCGTGCTCGAGTGCGTCGAGCGCGCTCGCGCGCACGCAGTAGTCGGTCGCGAGGCCCACGACGTCGACGTCGGTGATGCCGTGCTGCGTGAGCAGGTCGCCGATCGTCGAGCCCTCGTCATCCGTGCCCTCGAAGATCGAGTACGAGGGCTCGCCCTGCCCCTTGCGGATGTGCGCGTGGACGCGCGAGACGTCGAGCGCCGGGTGGTACTCGGCACCGGGCGTGTCGGCCATGCAGTGCTTCGGCCAGGTCGTGACGAAGTCGGGCGCGGCATCGGTCGCGAAGTGCCCGCCGTTGTCGTCGTCGGGGTTGTGCCAGTCGCGGGATGCCACGACGAGGTCGTACCCCTCGCCGTGCTCGTTGAGGTAGTCGGTGATGCGCGCGGCGACCTCGGCACCGCCCTCGACGCCGAGCGCCCCGCCTTCGGTGAAGTCGTTCTGCACGTCGATGATGAACAGGGCCCGACTCATGATCGGCTCCTTCGCTCCTCGGGTCCCGGCGGTTCGGTCCGCCGTCCGTTCCATTCTGTCGCGGATCGCGGCGGTCGGGGCGGGCCCTCGGTCACTCGCGCGGGTCAGCCGTCGGCGAGCTCGTCGCCGCAGCGGTAGAAGCCGGTGGCGAGCGTGTCGATCGCCTGCTTCGCGGCGTCGGTGACGTCGCCGAGCGCGTAGATCGCGAACGTGAGCGTCGTGCCGTCCTGAGCGCGGATGACACCGGCGAGCGTGTAGCCCGTCGTGATCCATCCGGTCTTGGCGAGCACCGCGCCATCCGCGACCGAATTGTCGCCGGCGAACCGATCGGCGTAGGACAGCGACCCCTTCTGCCCCGAGACCGGCAGCCCGTCGAGGATGACGCCGAGGTGCCCCTCGCGGGCGTCGACCTTCGCGAACAGCCGCGTCAGGTAGGCCGGCGGCACGGCGTTGTCGGGCGAGAGCCCGGAGCCATCGACGACGCGGATGCCGCCGCGCGCGACGCCGTACGTCGCGAGCGCTTCCCGGACCGCCGGGTCGATCGCGGCGAACGAGTCGCCCGTGCCCTGCTCGATCGCGACGAGGCGGGCGAGCATCTCGGCGACCGTGTTGTCCGACACGACGAGGGACTTGTCGACGAGCTGGGCGACGGTCGGCGACCAGACCCGCCCGAGCTCGGCGGCGCCGGATGGCGCGGTGCCGCGTTCGACCGCGCCGACGCCGAGCTCGGCGGCGAACGCCTGACCCGCGCGGGCGACGGGATCGGCGCCGCGCGCCGACGTGTTCGCGTACGGGTCCTGCCGGTCGCCGTCGACCATGAGCGCGGTGATGTGCGGCATGTAGCCGAGCTCGCGCTCGGCCGGGTCCCAGCTGGCGTGCCAGGTCTCGCCGCCGAAGAGCGAGCTGTCGAGCACGAGCTTCGTGAGCGGCGGGTTCGACGGGTCGGCGTTCCAGGCGGCGCGCACCTGCCGGGCGAGGTCGTCGAGGTGCGCGGCACCGGGGTAGACGGTCTCGCTGCCGCTCGGCGTGCGCGAGAGCGTGAGGTCGCCACCGCCGACGAGCACTGCCGATCCGGGCTCGGCGCCCTTGACGACGGTGGTCGCGAAGCGATGGTCGGGGGCGAAGACGGCCAGCGCGGCCGCCGCAGTGAGCACCTTCATGACGCTGGCGGTGCGCGACGCGGTCAGGCCGCCGCGATCGAAGAGCACCTCGCCCGTCCCGGCGTTCATGACCTGAGCCTGGAGGTTCGCGAGTCGCGGGTCGGCGGCGAGCGCGGCGACCGAGCAGGTCCGCACGCGCGGGGGCGGCTCCGTTGCCGCAGGCGCGGCCTCGGGGGTCGGCGTGGGGGTCGGCGTGGGCGTGGCGGTCTCGGTCGGCAGTGGCGCGGGCGCGGCGGCGGGCGGGCCCGCGAGCGCCGAGCCGAGCGCGACGGCTCCCCCGCCGACGAGCGCCACGGCGACGAGTGCCGCGGCCACGGCGAGCGCCCGGTGCCGGGCGATCAGGGCACGGATGCCGCGGGGCGCGGCGTCGCCGGCGGCAGGCTCGCCGGCCCGGCGATCCCCGTCAGCTGCTCCGGCCGGCGTCCCGGCATCCGTCTCGTCACCCACCCGCGGCATTGTACGGACCGAGTCCGGACGTGGACCGGGAGGCGGCTCGTCAGCCGGGGCCGCAGATGTCGAGGATCACGGCCTCGATCACGTCGACGAGCTCGCGCAGCGACCCGGTCGTCACCCACTCCTCGTCGGCGTGCGCGCCGCCGCCCGCCGGCCCGACGAGCACGGCCGGGATGCCCGCGTCGGCGATGAGTCCGGCATCGGTCCACCAGGGGTCACCGCGCCGCACCGCGGGCGCACCGGTGACCCGTTCGACCGCCTCGAGCACGGTGCGGACGATGCGCGCGTCGGCGTCGGCCTCCATCGCCGGACGCGACACGATCGTCGTCACGCGGGCCGGCCGCGACGGGGCGAGCACGCGCTCGAGTTCCGCAGCCGGGTCGGCTTCGCCCGGAAGCGTGCGTCGCTCGACGACGAGCACGCAGCGGTCGGCGACGGTCGCGGCATCCGTGCCGCCCTCGATCGTGGCGACTCGGACGCTCCCGGTGTCGAGCAGCGGATGGCGCGGCCGGGCGCCGATCTCGGCACCGAGTTCGCGCAGCGCGACGAGGCCGTCGACCGCTCGATCGATCGCATCGACACCGAGGCCGGGTTGCGATCCGTGCGCCGACACCCCGTCGTATTCGACCCGGAACCAGGCGAAGCCGCGGTGCGCGAGGGTGACCTCCAGGTCGGTCGGCTCGAGCACCACGGCATAGTCGGGCCGTGGCCCCGGCCCCGAGGCGAGCTCCGCGAGGAGTTCCTCCATGCCGACGGAACCGAACTCCTCGTCGGCGGCGAAGGCGAGAAGGACGTCCCCGCGCAGGTCGCGCGGCGCCGCCGCGGCGGCGACCATCGCCGCGGCGAGACCACCTGCCATGTCGTACGCGCCGCGACCGACGATGCGATCGGCGACGACGCCGGGCGCGCCATCCGTCCCCGCCCCCGTGCCTCCCACGGTGTCGAGGTGCCCGGCGAGGAGCAGCGTGCGGCCGCCGCCGGCGCCGGGCCGCCGCGCGAACACGCTGGGCCGCGCGGGATCGGCCCCGACGAGCCGGACCTCGAAGCCCCGCTCGCCGAGCCACCCGGCGATGGTCTCGGCGAGCTCGCGCTCGCCTGCGCCGCCCGGAACGAGCGACGGGTTCGTCGCGTCGATCGCGACGAGCCGGCGGGTCAGGACGACGAC
>DASTQT010000165.1:0-4204 GCA_035761605.1 Agromyces sp.
CCTGCTCCGCAACTGGCGGAAGGCCGTCGAGAAGACCCTCGACTGGGTCGACGACGACGTCCGCTAGCCCCTCGGTGGTCGAGTAGCGGGCGGCGGAGCCGCACGCGTACCGAGACCTCGTCGCGACGGGTCTCGGTACGCTCCGGCCTGCGGCCGGTGCTACTCGACCACCGGCGACGGGTCTCGGTACGCTCCGGCCTGCGGCCCGTGCTACTCGACCACCGGTCGCAACCGCTCCGCGAGCAGGCGCGGCAGCTCGGCGAGCGTGCGGATCTCGAGCACGCCCGCGGACGCGGCATCCGCGGCGTCGGCCTCGGCCGGGCGCTCGCCCGACCGGTTGAGCCACACGCCGACCAGGCCGGCCCGCGCGGCGCCGATCGCATCGGTGTGCAGCCGGTCGCCGACGTACGCGGCCCCCGACACCGGCGCGTCGGCGGCGAACCGTGCGACCGCCACCTCGAAGATCCGCGCGTCGGGCTTCGTCACCCCCTCGGCACCGGATGCCACGAGGTGCTCGATCCGCCCCGGGTGGCCCACCTCGAGGCCGAGCCGGACCAGCTTGGCGAGCTGGAACTCCTCCTCGCCGTTGGTGATGATGCCGAGCCGCACACCCGGGAGCGCCGTCTCGAGGGCGTCGAGCGCCGGCTCGACGTCGTCGTGCAGCGCCCACGACTCGCGGTACCGCTCGAAGTACCGGGCGAACCAGGCGCCCGCGGCGTCGTCATCGAGCGCCTCGCCGTGCGCGAGCGCGAACTCTGCGGCCCGCGCCCGCCGTTGCTCCTCGAACGTCAGATCACCGGCGAGGTACGAATGGTAGTGACGTTCCTCGAGCTCGTGCCAGAGCCGCTGCGCGGCCGAGATCTCGGCGTCGTAGCCCCGCTCGCGCAGGTGCAGCACGATGCCCGCCGCGACCGCCTCGCGATGCGCCATGAGCGTGTCGTCGAGGTCGAACAGCACGACCGGACGACCACCGACCGCATCGCGGCCCGCGCGCCCGGCAACCACGGCGCTCACCGGCGTCGCAGGAACCCGACGCGCTCGTACACGGTCGTGAGGGTGCGCTCGGCCCGTTCGGACGCCTTGTCGGCGCCGATCGCGAGGAGCCGGTCGAGCTCGGCCGGGTCTTCCATGAGCTCGAGCGTGCGCTCGCGGATGGGCGCGACGCGCTCGACGACGGCTTCGGCGAGGTCCTTCTTCAGGTCGCCGTACCCGCGGCCGTCGTACTCGGCCTCGAGCTCGGGGATCGTGCGCCCCGAGACGGTCGCGTAGATGTCGAGCAGGTTCGCGATGCCCGGCTTGGCCTGCGGGTCGTAGCGGATCTCGCGCTCCGTGTCGGTCACGGCGCTCTTGATCTTCTTCGCGATGACCTTCGGGTCGTCCATGAGGTTGACCAGGCCGTTCGGGCTCGACGCCGACTTCGACATCTTGGCGGTCGGATCCTGCAGGTCGTAGATCCGCGCCGACTCCTTCGGGATGAGCGCCTCGGGCACCACGAACGTGTCGCCGAAGCGCGAGTTGAAGCGGCCGGCGAGGTCGCGCGTGAGCTCGAGGTGCTGCCGCTGGTCGTCGCCGACGGGCACGAGGTGCGTGCCGTAGAGCAGGATGTCGGAGGCCATGAGCACGGGATAGGTGAAGAGGCCGACCGTGGTGCCCTCGGTGCCGTAGCGCGACGACTTGTCCTTGAACTGCGTCATGCGGCTGGCCTCGCCGAACCCCGTGAGCGTGCCGAGCACCCAGGCGAGCTCGGTGTGCGCGAGCACGTGCGACTGGACGAACAGGGTCGAGCGCTCGAGGTCGACGCCCGCCGCGAGGTACTGGGCGGCCGTGCGTCGCGTCGCGTCGCGGAGCGCCGCCGGGTCCTGCGGCACGGTGATGGCGTGCAGGTCGACCACGCAGTAGATCGGGTCGTGGTCGTCCTGCAGGGCGACCCAGTTGACCAGGGCGCCGAGGTAGTTGCCGAGGTGGAGCGAGTCGCTCGACGGCTGCATGCCGGAGAAGACGACGGGGCGTGCGGTGTTCATGCGGTCGGATTCCTTGGAGGTCAGATGGCGTAGTCGACGACGACGGGAGCGTGGTCGGACCATCGCTCGTCGTAGGCGTCGGCGCGGTCGACCGCGTACGACACCATCGCGTCGGCGAGCTTCGGCGTCGCGAGCTGGTAGTCGATGCGCCATCCGCTGTCGTTGTCGAAGGCCTTGCCGCGCCACGACCACCAGGTGTAGGGGCCGGGCACTTCGCCGGCGACCCGGCGGCCGAGGTCGACCCAGCCGAAGCCGGCGCCGGCGTTGTACCGCTCGTCGCCCTCGGCGCCCATGAAGCGGTCGAAGTACGCGCGCTCCTCGGGCAGGAACCCGGCGCGTTTGACGTTGCCCTTCCAGTTCTTGATGTCGAGCGTGCGGTGGCCGACGTTGAGGTCGCCCACCACCACGGCCAGTTCGTGGCCGGCGAGCTCCGCCATCCGCTCGCTCATCGCATCGAGGAACCGGTACTTCTCGACCTGCTTGGGGGAGTCGGCCTCGCCCGAGGGCACGTAGCAGCTCACGACCGTGACGATGCGGTCGCCGACCTCGTAGTCGGCCTCGAGCCAGCGACCGGCGGTGTCGTGGTCGTCGGTGCCGAGCTCGACCCGATGGATGTGCGCACCCGCGCGGCTCGCGATCGCCACACCCGCGCGGCCCTTCGCTGTCGCCGGGTCGTGGACGATGCTCCACTCGTCGCCGAGGAGCGCCGCCAGGTCGTCGGTCGAGGCGCGAACCTCCTGCATGGCGAGGATGTCGACGTCGCGCGAGGCGAGCCAGTCGCCCATGCCGCGCCGGAACGCCGCCCGGATCCCGTTCACGTTGGCACTGGCGACGCGGAGCGGGGAGGTCGGGGGCATGCCTTCGATCCTAGGCGAGCCCTCAGACGTCGCCGTTCCGGCGGCGGCTCCTCCGGCGCCGGGCCGTGGCGGCGGCCGTCGCCTCCTCGAGGGCCCGCTCGGCGTCGGCGACCGCGAGTTCCGCGTCGGCGAGGTCGGCCTCCGCCCGGGCGAGTCGCCGGCGGCCGCGCAGCCATCCGAGCCATCCCGCCGTCTCCATGGCGTCGCGCGCGGCCCGCACCTGGCGACGACGGTCGGCGGCGTCGGCCTGACGCTGGGCCAACACCGCCTCGGCGGCGCGCTGGTCGGGCGTGACCGGGCGGAGCGTGTCGTCGGAGTCGGCCGTCTCGATCGCGATCCACGCGGCGGCGACGAGGATCACGATGCTCGCGAGCCGGAACCACAACAGCAGGCCGATGAAGACCGTGAACGTCGCCAGCAGCGGGTTGCTCGTCGTCGCTCCCACCAGCACGCCGCCCAGCACGTGCAGGACGCTCAGGGCGCCCGAGCCGAGCAGCGAGCCGATCCACATCCGTCGCCACGGCACCGCGGCACCCGACAGGAACCGGAACAGCACGGCCAGCGCCAGCGTGTCGATCACGAAGACGACCGCGAGCGATCCGGCGCGCAGTCCGTTCGACATGACCGGCGACGCGGCCTCTTCCGGCAGCCCGAACAGGTCGAGGAGCGCGTCGAGGAGCGTGGTCGCGACGATCGACAGCAGCGCCGCCACCACGAGCGCGAGGCCGAACGCGAGCGACGCGAGGAAGTCCCGGGTCTTGAGCAGCACGTACGAGCGGTCGTCGCGCGGCAGCCCGAACGTGCTGCGCACCGCCATGCGCGTGTACGTGATCCAGCTGATGGCGGTCCAGATGAGGCCGGCGAGGGCGACCGCGCCGGTGAGCCCGAACAGACTCGTGCTCGACTCGGTGACCTCGACGAGGTCGTCGTTCGTGATGAGGCCCTCGGGCCCGATCAGTCCCGGCGCGTACGTGTTGATGAGCGTCACGAGCGCGTTGAGCGTCTCGGGCGTCGAGATCAGCCACAGTCCCGCGACCGCGAACGCGACGTAGATCGCCGCGAACGTCGCGAACAGCGCTTGGTAGCTCAGTCCCGCCGACAGCAGGAAGCCGTTGCGCTGCAGGAAGTGCCGCCACACCCGCACGGGGAAGAACTCCATCGTGCGCCGTGTGAGGTCGGTGACGCGCGCGATCGGCTCGTCGAAGCGCTGGCGGAGGTCGAGCCCGTTCGCCTGGCGGGCGTCGGGGCCCGTCACCGCGTCGTCAGCGTCGCCTCGCACGTCACCGCGATCTCCCACGCGATCACCCTAGGGCTTCTCTGGCGTCC
>DASTQT010000166.1:0-4083 GCA_035761605.1 Agromyces sp.
GGGAGCGTGGCCGACGGCCGCGCACGCCAGCGCGGTCCCTGTCCGGGCGGGGACCACCGACGCGCGCGGACTGGGCTGCACTCACTGCATCCCATACCCGCAAACCCGAGAGAAGGACCACCATGTCCATCCGCCGAACCCTCGCCGCGCTCGCGGCGACCGCCGCACTTGTGCTCGTCGGCGCGGCCGGGCCCGCCATGGCCGGGAGCCCGCACTTCATCAAGAACGCGACCACCGCCTCGCTCGACGGCTTCGACCTGGTCGTCGACTTCAAGGAGGCCGGACTCGAGTCCGGCTCGGTGGAGACCGTCGTCGCGAGCGCCGACCTCAGCGCCACCTACTCGTGCGTGAACGGCGGCAACAACGTGCCGTCCGACCCGAAGAAGACCACGATCGACTCGCGGGTCTCCGAGAGCGGCGAGTTCACCGCGACGAAGAACGGCAACCTCGTCGGCTCGCTGACGCTGTCGCCGACCCCCGCCGATGAAGCGCTCGACTGCCCGAACGGGCAGACCGCGACGCTGTTCTCGGTCGTGTGGTCGAACGTGACGATCGAGGACCTCGACAGCGGCGCGTTCCTCTCGATCCGGGGCACCTTCAGCGCCTGACCACCTGACCTCCAGACACCGACACGGCGAGAGCCGGGACGAGGGAATGAACCCCGCCCCGGCTCTCGTCGTCGAAGTGCTGCGACGCGTCAGTCGTCGAGCACGAACGTGACCTCGAGCGTGACCGACCACTCGACGACCCGATCGCCCTCGACCTTCACCTTCTGCTCCTTCACCCACGCGCCCTTGACGCCTCGCAGCGTCGACGCGGCGCGTGCGACGCCGACCGAAACCGCGTCCTCGAAGCTCGTCTCGGAAAAGGCGGTGATCGTGGTGACCCGTGCGACCGATGACATGGCGTTCCTCCTCGAACGAATCGGACGCATCGGACGGTGCGCCCGTGTGCCATGTAACTCCTCATCGGCGCTTCCCGCGAGGGGTTGCACCACGGGATGCCGCGACCGACGCGCGCCGTGACCGGCGCGCGACCGGCCCGCGAACGCCGTCCGGCGAGAGGGTGAACCCTCGGCGAAGTCCGGCCGGGTGACATGCGGGCGGCGCAGCCGGCCCCGCACGCTTGACCCGTGAGAGTCGCACTGCTCGCCGAGTCGTTCCTCCCGCACATGAACGGGGTCACCCACTCCCTCCTGCAGGTCCTCAGCCACCTCGAGCACCGCGGCCACGAGGCCCTCGTCATCGCCCCGCGCTCGGGGCCCGTCGACCACGGGCTGCACGGTGCGCGTGCCGCGTTCCTGCGGTCGGTGCCGATGCCGGGATACCCCGAGGTGCGGGTGACGTTCGCCGGTGCCCGACGCCTCGCCGGGGTCCTGGCCGACTTCCGGCCCGACGTCGTGCACCTCGCCTCCCCGTTCGTGCTCGGCTGGCAGGGCGTGCTCGCGGCCGAGCGGCTGCGCGTGCCGAGCGTCGCGGTCTACCAGACCGACGTCCCCGCCTATGCCGAGCGCTACCGCGTGCCCGGCGCGGCGCCGATGCTCGCCAACCACGTCGCACGCCTCCACCGGCGTGCGACGCTCACGCTCGCGCCATCCTCGGCCGCCATCGCCCAGCTCGAGGGCTACGGCGTCGATCGCCTGCGCCGCTGGGCGCGGGGCGTCGACACCGACCGGTTCCGGCCCGGGCGGCGTTCACTCGCCTGGCGGCGCCGGTACGCCGCCGACGACGAGGTGCTCGTCGGCTACGTCGGTCGCCTCGCCCCTGAGAAGCAGGTCGAGGACCTTCGCGCGCTCGCCGGGATCGACGGCGTCCGGCTCGTGATCGTCGGCGACGGCCCCTCGCGTCCGGCACTCGAGGCCGCGCTGCCGGGCGCGGCGTTCACCGGGTTCCTCGGCGGCGACGCGCTCGCCGAGGCCATGGCGAGCCTCGACGTGTTCGTGCACCCCGGCGAGAGCGAGACATTCTGCCAGACCGTGCAGGAGGCGCTCGCGAGCGGCGTGCCCGTCGTCGCGACCGGGCGCGGCGGCCCGGTCGACCTCGTCACCTCGAGCCGCGACGGATGGCTCTACCGCCCGGGCGACCTCGGCGAACTCGCCGCACGGGTGCGCGACCTCGCGGGCGACGACGCCAAGCGGCGGGCGTTCGGCCGCGCGGCACGCGAGGGCGTCGCCGGGCGGAGCTGGTCGCGGCTCGGTGACGAGCTCCTCGACCACTACGCCCTGGCGGGGCGCATTCACGCGTCGGGCGCCGACGTCGCGCGGCCGCTCGCCGTCGCCGTCGCTCGCACGGCGCCGGTCGACGATCCCGCCGAGGGCGGCGAGCGGATGCCTCGTCCGCGCGTCGCGCCGCGGCCGGCCGCCCCCGCGTGGCGCCGGTACGTCGCCGTCGGCGACTCGATCACCGAGGGCCTCTGCGACTCCTCGCGCATGGCGGCGGGCGAGTACCGCGGGTGGGCCGACCGTCTCGCGATGCTGCTCGCCGCGGCAGGAGACGGCATCGGCTACGCGAACCTCGCGGTGCGCAGCCGCCGGGTCTCGGACGTCGTCGGGATCCAGCTGCCGCGCGCCGCGGAACTCGGGGCGGACCTCGTCACGGTGTGCGTCGGCGGCAACGATCTCGTCCGCGTGGACGCCCGGCCCGACGTGCTCGCCGGGCTGGTCGGCGATGCGGTCGACGCGGCCCGGGCGGGCGGATGCGACGTGCTCGTCGTGACGCCGTTCCTGCCGGCGCACGTGCGGCTCGGTGCGGTGCGCACTCGCTTCGAGCGCTTCCGCGACCGCCTCCTCGTGCGCGCCGAGGACGCCGGCGCGATCGTGCTCGACGCCGCACGCCATCCCCTCCTCGTCGGGCGCGGCGTGTGGGCCGAGGACCGCGTGCACCTCAATTCGTCCGGTCACCGCACGCTCGCGTACGCCGCGGCCGACGCGCTGGGGGTGCCGGATGCCGCGGCGCTCGCCGAACTCGATGCGGTCCTGCACGGCGACGCCGACGAGCCCGACGCGCCGCCGCTGCGCAACGCCGAATGGCTGTTCCGGCACGCCGCGCCATGGGCGGGCCGGCGGCTCCTCGGGCGGACCGCGGGCGACGGGCGGGTGTCCAAGCACGGCGAGCTCGTGGAGCTTCCCGGGCCGTCGGGGGAGCGCTCGCGGGGCGGCCTGCGCTCGCCCCGCTAGGTCGCGACACGCCGGGGCTGATAGGCTCGGGAAGGATGTCCACGCGGCATCCGCTCAAATCAACATGAGCTCGCGCCCGCTGACGGGCGTTACGGAGCAGGCCGGCAGGAAGCTGGTCCCCTGTGGTGGCTTACCAATCGAGAGCTTGGTGGACTTCTACTGGTGGCCAGCGCTGGCGGGTCATCGATGCGCTGAAATCTGCCTGTTCCCTGCTCCTTGTTCACCTCGCGCGCCACACGGGCGTGCGAGCCGAAACAAAGGAGAGAGACCTCTTGGAAGGTCCTGAAATCACGTTCGCCGAGACCGTCATCGACAACGGTCGCTTCGGCAGCCGCACCATCCGCTTCGAGACCGGCCGCCTCGCCCAGCAGGCGCAGGGCTCAGCGGTCGCCTACATCGACGACGAGACCATGCTGCTCTCGGCCACGTCGGTGTCGAAGCAGCCGAAGGAGCACTTCGACTTCTTCCCGCTCACGATCGACGTCGAGGAGCGCATGTACGCCGCGGGTCGCATCCCCGGCTCGTTCTTCCGCCGCGAGGGCCGCCCCTCGACCGAGGCGATCCTCACCTGCCGTCTGATCGACCGCCCCCTGCGCCCCTCGTTCGTCGAGGGCCTCCGCAACGAGGTGCAGGTCGTCGTGACGGTGCTCGCCATCGAGCCCGACGAGTACTACGACGTGCTGGCGATCAACGCCGCGTCGCTCTCGACGCAGCTCTCCGGCCTGCCCTTCTCGGGCCCGGTCGGCGGCGTGCGCGTCGCGCTCATCGACGGCCAGTGGGTCGGCTTCCCGAAGTACTCGCAGATCGAGGAGGCCGTGTTCAGCATGGTCGTCGCCGGTCGCGTCGTGACCGAGGACGACGGCTCGCAGGATGTCGCGATCATGATGATCGATGCCGAGGCCACCGAC
>DASTQT010000167.1:0-2976 GCA_035761605.1 Agromyces sp.
TCCAACTTGGCCTCATGCTGGAAACGGTGCCGCCCGACGAGCGCCCGGCCTGGATGAAGGCGAACCTGCCGGCGCCGGTGCGTGTGCTCTACGCCCTTCTGCTGAAGCGCCGGTACGAGCGCGCGATGGACGAACTGTACGAGGGGCGGCCCGTGCCGCCGATCCCGTGATTCCGCTCGCCACGGCTCACGAGTAGCGTCGACGGGGTGACCAGGTACATCGCGCTGCTCCGCGGGGTCAACGTCGGCGGCGTCACGGTGAAGTCGGCCGACCTCGCCGAGGTGTTCCGCGACCTCGGCTTCACCGAGGTGCGGACCGTGCTCGCGAGCGGCAACGTGGTCTTCGACGCGGCTCGCGTCGGGCACGCCGCCCTCAAGAAGCGGATCGAGCGAGCCCTCGCCGACGCGTTCGGGTACGACGCCTGGATCGTGCTCACCACCACCGAGCACGTGCGCGAGGTCGTCGACGACTTCCCGTTCGATGCCGCCGATCCGGCACGTCAGCCGTACGCCATCTTCGGTTCCGACGAGTCGGCGCTCGACGAGCTCGCCGAGGCCGCGTCCGGCATGGACCCGGCGGCCGATCCCGTCGCGCGCGGGGACGGCGTCGTGTACTGGAACCCGGTGAAGGGCACCACGGTCGACACGCCGTTCGCAAAGCTCCTCGCGAAGCCGAGGTTCAAGCCCACCACCACGAACCGCAACCTGCGCACGCTCGAGAAGCTGCTGACGTAGGCGCGCGCTTGCGACATCCGCCCCCGGCCGGCCTCAGGGCCCACCCCGGGTCGGATGCGGGGGATCGCCCGGGGATGATCCGGGGCCTGCCCCGGCGCGGCGAGGCGAGCCATCCGCTTGCCTTGCCCTCATGACCACTCGACTTCCCAGCACGGGCGCGCCGGATCTCACCACCGCCCCCGCCACGACCTGCCGCAGCGACGAGGTCGTCACGATCCACCGCCTCTTCCGCCGGCTGTTCGCCGACGCCCCCGGACTCGTGCGCGACGCCGACCCCGGCGACACCGCACGGATCAGATACCTCGCGAAGCACCTCCACGGCATCACCGCGCTGCTGCACGTGCACCACCGCACCGAGGACGAGTACTTCTGGGACCGCATGACCGAGCGAGCGCCCTCGTGCGGACTGCACGTCGCGCTCATGCGGCGACAGCACGGCGCGGTCTCCGACCGGCTCGACGTCGTCGACGGGCTCGTGGACCGATGGGTGCGCCAGCCGGATGGCACGACCGCGGCTCGCCTCGCGGCGGAGCTCGACGAGGTCGACCGCCTCCTCGTCGAACACCTCGCCGACGAGGAGCGCGACGCGTTCCCCGTGCTCGACGCGATCCTCTCCGACGAGGAGTGGGACGACATCCACCGGCACGCGCAACGCCACAAGCCGCCGCTGCCGATCTTCGTGCTGCTCGGCCTCATGATCGACAGCGTGCCCCCGTCGGAGCGGGACGAGTGGTTCGCGACGCAGCTCCCGGCGCCGATCCGCGTCGCCTACCGGATCGTCGGCCGGAAGCAGTACGAGCGGGCCCTGCAGCGGCTCTTCCCGGAGCCGACGTCGGTCGCGTTCGCGTGACGGCGACGGATGGCGCCCGCGCCGCGGCATCCGTCGCCCGCACGGCCCGCCGGGCGGCCGCCGCGGCTGGGCCCGGCGCGCTGGCCTAGAATGACGGGGTACTGATCACCGTTACGGGAGACGCATGTCCGGGCATTCCAAGTGGGCGACGACCAAGCACAAGAAGGCCGTCATCGATGCGCGCCGCGCGAAGTCGTTCGCCAAGCTCATCAAGAACATCGAGGTCGCGGCCAAGCTCGGCGGCGCCGACCTCGGCGGCAACCCGACCCTGTACGACGCCGTGCAGAAGGCCAAGAAGACCTCGGTCCCGAACGACAACATCGACCGGGCCATCAAGCGCGGCGCCGGCATCTCGGGCGAGAGCGTCGAGTACCTGAACATCATGTACGAGGCGTACGGGCCGAACGGCGTCGCACTCATGGTCGAGTGCCTCACCGACAACAAGAACCGCGCGGCCGCAGAGGTTCGCACCGCGCTCAACCGCAACGGCGGCACGCTCGCCGACCCCGGCAGCGTCGCGTACAACTTCTCGCGCAAGGGCGTCATCGTGGTCTCCGGCGAGGGCACCAACGAGGACGACGTCATGATGGCCGTGCTCGAGGCCGGCGCCGAGGAGGTCGAGCCGCACGCGCAGGGCTTCGAGGTGATCACCGAGGCCGGCGACCTCGTCACGGTGCGCTCGGCGCTCCAGGAGGCGGGGCTCGACTACGAGTCCGCCGACGTCGAGTTCGTGCCGAACCTCAAGGTCGAGGTCGACGCCGAGACCGCGAAGAAGGTGTTCCGCCTCATCGACGCGCTGGAGGACAGCGACGACGTGCAGAACGTCTACAGCAACTTCGACCTCTCGCCCGAGGTGCAGGCCGAGCTCGAATCCGAGTCGGAGTAGCCGCGGTGCGGGTGCTCGGCATCGACCCCGGGCTGACCCGCTGCGGCGTGGGCGTGGTGGATGTCGCGCCCGACCGCACCGCGACCCTCGTCGACGTCGTCGTGCTGCGGTCGCCGGCCGACCTCGCGACGCCCGGGCGCCTGGCGCGCATCGCCGACGGGCTCGAGGCGATCCTCGAGGAGCACCGGCCGAACGCGGTGGCACTGGAGCGCGTGTTCGCGCGCAGCGACGTGTCGACGATCATGGGCACCGCGCAGATCTCGGGCGTGGCGATGCTCATCGCCGAACGCCGGGCGCTGCCGGTCGCCCTGCACACGCCGAGCGAGGTCAAGGCGGCGATCACCGGGTACGGACGCGCCGACAAGAAGCAGGTCGGGGCGATGGTCGCGCGCATCCTGCGCCTCGACGCGGTGCCCAAGCCGGCGGATGCCGCGGACGCCCTCGCGCTCGCGATCTGCCACGCGTGGCGCACCGGGGGCGTGGCGGGTGCCGCCGTCGCGGACGCG
>DASTQT010000168.1:0-9009 GCA_035761605.1 Agromyces sp.
CCCGGGCACCGGCCCGCGCCACATGCTCGTGCGCTCGGGCGTGCTGCACGTCATCGGCGAGCTCGACGGACGTCTGCACACGTTCGAGGTCGACGCGGCGACGAGCCGTGCCGCCGGCACCGAGCCGGCGGTCGTGAGCCCGGCCGCCGACGCCGCCGACGTCGTGCAGCCGTCCCACCTCGACGCGAGCCCGTCGGGCCGCCTGATCACGGCCCTGATCCGCGGCCGCGACTCGGTGAGCGTGTTCGAGGCGACGGATGCCGCGCGCCCGCGGCTCGCGTCCGAGCACCCGATCGGCGCCGCGTGGCCGCGCCACCACGCCCACCTCGACGACCGCACGGTCGTGGTCGCCGCCCAGGAGGGGAACGCGCTCGTGGAGGTCGACCTCGTGACGGGTGCGACGCGCCGCGTGCTCGAGCTCACCGCGCCGACGTGCGTGCTGGCCCTGGACTGAGCCGTCGCCGCCGACCCGCGTAACGCGGCACGCGTTCGGCGTACCGTGCGTACTCCTCTCCGAACTGCAGTCGGAGTCCGCGTTCCTCGACGAGCGACCCGCCGACGTGCTCGAGCAGGACGGCCGCGGGCAGCGTGGCCGCCACCCAGCCGGATCCGCGCAGCGCGCCGGCGCCGAGGTGGATCAGCCACCAGCCGAGGTACATGGGGTGTCGGCTGAAGGCGTACGGTCCGGTCGAGACGATCGATTCCGGCTGCTCGAGCTGGAACGCCCCGGCCGTGCGACGGCGACGCTCGACGAGCGCCCAGGCGTTCAACGCCGACCCCGCGGCGAGCGCGGCGACGCCGACCGCCCGCTGGACGGCTCGTGGGCCGGGGAGCGGTGCGGGGCGAACGCGCTCGAGGACGAGGACCGCGACGACTCCGATCGCCGACCCCGCCGGCAGCGGGAGGTTCTCGTAGACCGCGAGGGCGCGGCGCGCGAGGCTCGGCGTCATCGCGCCGGCTCCGGGTGCATGGGCCGGGAGTCGCGCTGCGGTCGCGCCGCCCGGTACCGAAGGAACCAGACGAGCATGAGCGCCGAGGCGACGAGGTAGAACGTGTGCAGGAACCAGATCGGGCCGACCGGCAGGCTGAACACGTACAGCGAGTGCACGAGGTTGCCCGCGTTGGTGATCGCGAGGTTGCCGAGACTGTACGACGAGAGGTCCTTGGTGCGCGCCGCCTTCGCGAGCATGGGCAGGTAGCTCATGGCGAAGAGGCCGGTCGACATGACGCCGGCGAGGATGGCGACGTCCATGCATCCGAAGCTACGGATCGTCGTCGGCCACGGCATCAGGTGAATCACCCATTCCCTGCTCCAGATGGCGCGACGTGAGATCAGTGCGTGCTCGTAGGGGTACGCGGTCGCCGCCGAACGCATGACGGCCGCGACCGTCTCGGCCCTCGGATACGCGCACGGGACCGCCGCCGGTGACGGGCCGCACGCATCCGCTCAGCCCTCGTCGATGAGCTCCAGCAGCTTCTTCGCGGCGTCGCGGATGTCGTCGTGGTCGTACTGGCCCGCGCGGCTCTCCAGTGAGATCACCGCGCAGCGGTGCACCTTCCGGAAGTCGCCGTACGGGAACGAGTAGGCGCCCTTCGTCTCGTCGTTCTCGGCGTCGTCGATGCCGAGGTGCCAGTGCCGGAACTCGGTCCACCCCTCCTTCTCGACGAACGCGTTCTCGTCGTCGGCGCTCGGGGCGTGCTCGCTCCAGTCGTCGCGCTCGTCGCGCACGACCTTCCCGTCGCGCACGAGCGAGCGCGCGTGACGGAGCGCGGTCTCGTTCAGCCGGATCGCCATGTCAGGCCTGCTTCGCCTTCATGCGGCGCACGCGCTGCTTCGCGGTCTTCTTCGCCCGTTCCTTGTCGGTGGGCGTCGTGATCGAGGCGAACACGGTCCGCAACCCGCTGACCAGCGCCATCTTCGACGGCTGCTTCACCTGCGCGCGCTGCTGCTTGATCGTCTTGGACCGGCTGCCCTTCCTGGGCGCGTCGCTCGAGGAGGCCCTGCCTCCCGCCGTGCCGTAGCGCACGGACACGCGTTCGAGGCGAGCGGACGTGCGCCTCGCGGCGGCCGCGGCCGATCGCGGGCGACGCCCGGCATCCTTCTTCACCTGATCCAGCCGCCGCTGCTCCGCTCTCGCCGCGGCCTTCACGCGGCTCTTCGCCGGCTCGGGCAGCGACGATGCGAGCTTCCGGGTCTCCTTGCCCGCACGCTCGGCTTCCTTCACGGCGCGCTTCGCGGCGCGGCGGGCCTGTCGGTCGGTCTCGGTCTTCGGCATCGGATGTCCCTCCTGGGTGGTCGGCGACGGGCCGCGGATGGCGCGGCCGGCCGACTGTTCGCGAGCGTACGCCGCGCGGCATCCGCACCCAACCCCCTTGACCGGGCGCCGGGCACCCGCAAGCACGGGTGGTGGCGTAGCGTATCGGAGCACGAGGAGGGCGCGATGACGATCACCGAACCGGCCACGCACGTCGAGGTCGCGACCCCGTCGGGCCGCGTGCGCGGGGCGTGGCGCGGGTCGCCCGGGTCGCCCGGCGCGTCGGCGGCGTTCCTCGGGATCCCGTTCGCCGAGCCGCCCGTCGGCGAACTGCGGTTCGCCGCACCGGTGCCCGTCGCGCCATGGGAGGGCGTCCGCGACGCGCTCGAGTTCGGCGCCACCGCGCAGCGCGGCGACCCGGGCGTGACGCTGATCCCCGAGCCATCCGTGCCGGGGGAATCGACGCTCGGCGTGAACGTGTTCACGCCGGCACCCGGGCGTGCCGCGACCGGGGCGGGCCTGCCCGTGCTGGTGTGGATCCACGGCGGCGGATATGTCGGCGGCTCGCCCGCGAGTCCGTGGTACGACGGGCGCGCGTTCAACCGCGACGGCGTGGTGACCGTGACGATCTCGTACCGGCTCGGTTTCGACGGCTTCGGCTGGATCGCCGACGCACCCGCGAACCGCGGCGTGCTCGACTGGCTGCTCGCGCTCGAATGGGTCCGGGGTCACATCGCGGCGTTCGGCGGAGACCCGGGGCGCGTGACGATCGCGGGTCAGTCCGCCGGCGGCGGCGCGGTGCTCACGCTGCTCGGGATGCCGCGCGCGCAGGGTCTGTTCCACCGCGCGTGGGCGGTCTCGCCGGCGACGGCGGATGTGCCCGCCGCGCGCGCCGAGGCGGTCGGGCGCCGGCTGGCCGCGCAAGGCGGCGTGGAGCCGACGCGGGCCGGGCTGGGGGCGCTGCCCGAGTCTCGTGTGCTCGAGCTGCAGGAGCTGGCGACGAAGGCGGATGGCGGGGCCGGGGCCGGAGCCGGAGCCGGTCTCCGGTCGATGATCGACGACGGCCTGCCGTGGGGGCCGGTCGTGGACGGATCGCTCGTCCCGCGGCCGACGCGGTCGTCGTACGCCGCCGGAGTCGGTGCCGACGTCCCGCTCGTGCTCGGCTCGACCGACGACGAGTTCGCGATGGCATTCCGAGACGCCGAAGCGAGGCTGCGCCGGGTGCCGGCGTGGCTGGCGCTCGGACGCATGGGGTTCACGGGGATGGCGCGGCGCGAGTGGCTGCGCGCGAATCCCGGGGTGCGTCGCCGCGGCACCGCGGCCGTGCTCGGCCGGTACGTGAGCGATCGCATCTTCCGGGCACCGGTCGTGACGGCGATCGCGGCGCGGACGGCCGGGGCCGCGGTGGCGGATGGCGCGGCCGCGGCCGGTACGTGGGCGTACCGCTTCACGTGGCGCTCGCCGGCATTCGACGCGGCCGTGCACTGCCTCGACGTGCCGTTCCTCTTCGACTGCCTCGCCGACGGGAACGTCGCGCGGATCGCCGGCCCGACCCCTCCGCAGGAGCTCGCCGACGCGGTGCACGCCGCCGCGGTGGCGTTCGTTCGCGGCGAGGAGCCGTCGTGGCCGCGCGCGACCGGACCTCACGCCACGGCGCGGATCTTCGACGTGCCCGTCTCCACGCTCGACGACGCCTACGCGTCGGCGCGGCCGCTGTCCGACTCCTCCTCCACAGCCACCCGCTCCTGAGTGTTATTCACAGCCTGACCTGCGGTTTTCGAGCCGCTGGAATGTCGGTGGGTGCCTGCATGATGGACCCATGACCACGACGCGGATGCTGCTCGAGCAACTGGGCTCGGCACTGTCCGGCATGCTCGGGTCCGACGCCGCGCGAGCGATGACCGATGACGAACTGCTGTCGGTGATCGGCGAGTTGGAGGGGCTCGGCCGCATTGTCGACGCGCGCCGTGCCGTACTCGCGGGCGAGGTCGCCGAACGATCCCGGGTCGAGCTCGGCGACGGCCGACTGTCGGCGCGCACGGGCTGCCGGTCGGGGGCCGAGCTGATCGAACGGGTCACGCAGGTCTCCGGCGCCGAGGCCCGGCGACGGATCCTGGTCGGCACCGCGGTACGGCCGCGGGAAGGTCTGACCGGCGAGACCCTCGCGGCGGCGTTCCCGAGTCTGGCGGCGGCGCTCGCGGCCGGCGCGCTCGGGGTGGATGCCGCGACCGCGATAGTCCGCGAGCTCGACCGGGCCCGCCCGGTCGCCGACCCGACCGTGTTCGCCGCCGCCGAGCAGGCGTTGATCGCCGAGGCCACCGGCAACGGTGAGGGCACCTCGGTGCGCTGCACCGCCGACGAGGTTCGCGTGCAGGCGCAGGTGTGGGCCGCCTTCCTCGACCAGGACGGCACGGAACCCGACGAACGCGCAATGCGCCGCCGCGGGGTCCGGCTCGGCAGGGCACGTGACGGACTCATCCCGATCACCGGCGGACTCCTGCCCGAGATCGCCGCGAAGCTCGGCCGACTCTTCGACGCGCACCTCGCACCCCGATCCGGTGGCGGATTCCTCACCCGTGAAGAGCGCGCTCGCCAGTCCGAACACGCCGAAACCCGGAACCCCGACCAACAACGCCACGACGTGCTCGCCTCGATCATCGACACCGCGGCCCGCTCCGGCGAGCATCCGACCATCGGCGGTGCCGCTCCGACCGTGCTGGTCAGCGTCCGAGCATCCGACCTGACCGCGAACAGGGGTGTCGCGCACGCCGACGGGGTCGACATCCCGATCTCGCTTCGTGCCGCGAAGCACATGATCTGCTCGGGCGGCACCCAGTCCGTGGTCTTCGACGAGGTCGGCCGCATCGTCGCGCTCGGCTCTCCGGAGCGCTGCTTCACCCCGCACCAGCGCCGCGCGATCACGCTCCGCGACGGTGGCTGCATCATCCCCGGCTGTACGGTGCCGGCGGCGTGGACCGAGATCCACCACGTCATCCCCGACGCCGACGGCGGGCCCACCCACCCCGACAACGGAGTCCTGCTGTGCTGGTATCACCATCGCAGCATCGACACCTCCGGATGGGGCATCCGCATGATCCGCGGTGTCCCCCACATCCGCCCACCGGTCTGGCTCGACCCCGGCGGCGGGTGGAAACCCGCGACCAAGTCACCCACCCGACTGGCCGACCGACTCGACCAGTCCCACCGCCGCTGGGATGCCGGCCCGATCGTCGAGGCCGTTGCCGCTGCCGCTGCCGACAACCTTCTCGAGGTCGAGGTCGAGGTCGAGGTCGATCTCGATGCCGATGCCGCTGTCGGCACGACCGAGCGTGCGCGGGGCTCCGGGCCTGGGGGTGGCACGCGGACCGAGGAGGCCGCCTGACGTGCAGAGTTGGCGGATGGCGCGCGGCGCGACGAGCGGTGACCCCTCGCTGCAGGCACGTCGCCGTGATACAGCGTCACGAGGTCATCCCCGATGCGGCGGTTCGCTTCGGATCGCGGTGCCCCCACGGCGACGCCTGCCGCCGAATGCGGACCGTGGCACCCGCTTGGGGGCTCCCCCGCGAATCGGCATCCACGTACCGTGAGGGCCTCGCCTGCATGCAACCGCATGAAGCAATGGAGCTTGGGGGTAGCGCATGATGCGCTGGGGGAAGACGATCATCGGAGCGGCCGCGTCGGCCGCTCTCATCTTGGGAAGCGGCGCGGTCGCGTATGCGGACGATCTGGTCGCCGAGGCGGACACGCTTCAAGCGAGTACGGCCCCGCAAGTGAACCTGGGCACTCTCGCATGCGAGTCCGAGCGGCAGGTGACCGTTGAGCTCTTCATCGATCGCGGCGGCAACTCGAACCAGAACACCCTCAAGAACTCGTCGACGGTGAACTTCTCGAAGACGTCACAGACGGCGGTCACAGCGACGAGCCCCGATCCCTCGTCGGTGACCCTTCCGGAGACATGGGAGACGGAACTGCCGCAGTCCGATGCCGTCAGCTCCTCGTCCACCTCGGTGATCACCGTGGATGCGGGTGCGACGAACGGGGACTTCACGGGCAGCGTCGCATACCGTGCGACCGGGACCAACCTCAACAATGCCGTGATCACGCGGAACCTGACCGTCAACGTGTCCTGGAAAGTCGAGAACTGCGGGACGACGCCGGCCGACACGACCGCACCGGTCGTCGTCCTCACCTGTCCGGATGGGCCGGTGAGCCGCGGCACCGCCGCGTACGCGACCTGGACCGCCACCGACGAGGCCGGTGGCTCCGGCCTCGCGACCCCGCCGTCCGGGCAGATCGAGCTCCAGACCGCGACGCTCGGCGCGAAGACCGCGATCGCGCTGGCCGGCACGGCCGTGGACGGGGAAGGCAACACCTCGGCCGAGGTCTCGTGTGGCTACACGGTCGTCGATACGACTCCGCCGGTCGTGGTGCTGATCTGCCCCGACGGGCCGGTGACCCGCGGCCTTCCCGCCGTCGCGACGTGGGAGGCGACCGATGAGGCGGGCGGTTCGGGACTCGCCGGTCCGTCGAGCGGGTCGATCGACCTCGATACGGCGACCCTCGGCGACAAGATCGCCACCGCCGGACTCGGCACCGCCCGCGACATCGCGGGCAACCTGTCGGTCGCGGTGACCTGCGGCTACACCGTGGTCGACAGGACTCCGCCGACGGTGGTCCTCAGCTGCCCGACTGCTCCAGTGGTGCTCGGCTCTGCCGCGACCGCGAGCTGGACCGCGAGCGATGAGCAGTACGGCTCGGGCCTCGCGACCCAGCCGAGCGGTACGATCTCGCTCGACACGTCCGGCGTCGGCGCGAAGACCGCCACAGTCCCGGCGGGCACAGCCGTCGACGTCGCCGGGAACGAATCCGTCGAGGCGACCTGCCCGTACTCCGTGATCTACGCCTGGGACGGCTTCTTCCGTCCGGTCGACATGGACGGCGTCGTGAACTCCGTCAAGGCGGGCAGCGCCGTGCCGATGAAGTTCAGCCTCGACGGCGACCAGGGTCTCGGCATCGTCGCGGCGGGCTGGCCGAAGATCACCTTCGCCGAGTGCGGTGTCGCGACCGTCGATCCGATCGAGTCGACCGTCACCGCGGGGAGCAGCAGCCTCAGCTATGACGCGCTCGCCGACCAGTACGTCTACGTCTGGAAGACCGACAAGTCGTGGGCCGGCAAGTGCGGAACCTTCTCACTGAAGCTCGTGGACGGCACGACGCACAGCGCCCTGTTCAAGTTCCTGAAGTAGCGATCACCGGATGCCGCGTGCGGCCGCCCCTCGACGGTCGGTCGCACGCGGTTCCGGCGGCATCCGTACGATGACGACATGAACCTTCCCACCAGCTGGAACCTCGACGGCCGCGTCGCGATCGTGAGCGGCGCGGGAAGCCCCGAGGGCATCGGATTCGCGACCGCGCGTGCGCGCGGCGAGCTCGGCGCGGGCATCGTGCTGACGGCGACCGGCGAGCGAGTCCACGAGCGCGCCGAGGAGCTGCGGCGCGACGGCATCACCGCGACCGCACTGGTCGCGCGCCTCGACGTCGAGGAGCAGGTCGACGATCTCGCCGCGGAGCTGGCGATCGCCGGCATCCGCCCCACCATCGTCGTGAACAACGCGGGCATGATCGCGTCCGGCGACCCCGAGATGCTCCACGGCGACGGCACGATGGCGCTCGCCGACTGGAATGCGCATCTCGCGATGAACCTCACCACCGCGTTCCTGCTGACCCGCGCCATGCTGCCGGGCATGCGCGACGCCGGCTGGGGCCGGGTGGTCTGCGTCTCGAGCGTGTCCGGTCCGCTCATGGCGTCGCGCGGCGACGTCGGCTACGCGACCGCGAAGGCGGGCATGCTCGGGTACGTCCGCGCGCTCGCGGTCGACGAGGCGCTCTCGGGCATCACGGCGAACGCGGTGGCGCCGGGATGGATCGCGACCGCGAGCCAGACGCCGAGCGAGGCGGAGGAGGGGCTGCTCGTGCCCGTCGGTCGCAGCGGGCGGCCCGACGAGGTCGCATCGGCGATCGCGTGGCTCGCGAGCCCCGGCGCGTCCTACGTCACCGGCCAGCTCATCGCCGTCGACGGCGGCAACGCCGTCGCCGAGGAGCGCCGCTGAGCGAGCCGCGTGCCGCTCACACGATCGTGTCGTGCCCAGGCGGCCAGACGTACGGCAGGTCGGATGGCACGTCGGCCGCGATGCCGGCGTAGAACTCCGGATCCTTGCGCAGCAGGTTCGACCGGTGCGACCGGTGGAACTCCTCGTCGCCGAACCACGGCGGCAGCTCGAAGTCGCGGGCACGGAACGCCGCACCGTCGTGGCGGTCGGCGTCCAGCTCGACGAGGGTCTTCGCGCGGCAGGTGTCCGCGTGGCCGCGGCGCTCCCACTCGTCGCACACGGCATCCTGGTACGCCATGAGCGCTGGCCGGAACCCGCGCCACATGCGAGTCACCGGATGATGGCGCCATCCGTAATCGGGGACGGTGAGGGCGCGCATCACCTGCAACGTCTCGACGCGCTGCTTGCCCAGTCGCACCGTATCGAGCGCGGCGGCGCTGCGGTCGAAGTCGGCGAACGGGAGGAAGGTCTGCATCGAACCGCCCCCTCCTCCTCCGGCGCGCGAGCCCGGCGTGGGCTCACGATAGGCGGGCGGGCTGGGAGGCGCCTACGGATCGCAGGGTCGCCCTAGCCCGTGACGGGCGCATCCGCCGTGATGGGCGCAGCCGCCACGTCGCGCCTCGCGCCCACGAAGCGCACCGTGT
>DASTQT010000169.1:0-5785 GCA_035761605.1 Agromyces sp.
CCGGGGAGGCCAGGTCGATCACGGCGTCGCCGCGCACGATCGCGGTGACCGGGTCGCCGGACTCCGGCCACCACACGAGTGCGAAGTCGTCGGCGCCCTGCGGGCCGATCGGGATGCGCGCGACGAGCTCCTCGAGCTCGAGCTCGTCCGCCGAGGCGGCCTCGGCGAGTGCGGTGAGGACGCGGTCGCGGGCCGGCGCGGCGACCGCGGCGATGAACCGCGCGCCGACGACGGCGTCCCACTGCGGCGCGTCCGGTTCGACCCTGCTGCGCACCGCTCCCACCACCATGTGGTCCAGTCTGGCACCACGACGGGCACGTCAGCCGATGCGCGTCGTCACGTGCCCGGCGTGCTCGAAGTCTTCGATCCCTTCGTCACCGACGATGGAATCAGTTGCGAATCGGCTACGAATCGACGGAATCCCTTGTGATCGGCACGAGTCACTGTCATGATCGATCGCATGACGAACGCGCCCCGTCCGACGAACCACCGGCCGGTGCAGCTCGACGACGTCTCGAAGGCGATCATCGAGCAGCTCCAGGCCGACGGTCGTCGTTCGTACGCCGACATCGGCAAGGCGGTCGGACTCAGCGAGGCGGCCGTGCGGCAGCGCGTGCAGCGACTCACCGAGGCCGGAGTGATGCAGATCGTCGCCGTGACCGATCCGATGCAGCTCGGGTTCACGCGACAGGCGATGATCGGCATCCGCGCGACGGGCGACACGCGCGTGCTCGCCGACGAGCTCGCCGCGATCCCCGAGATCGATTACGTCGTGCTCACGGCGGGCAGCTTCGACCTGCTCGCCGAGGTCGTGTGCGAGAACGACGAGCAGCTCATCACGCTGCTCAACTCCCGCATCCGCGCCCTCGACGGCGTGCAGACCACGGAGACGTTCGTCTACCTGAAGCTGCAGAAGCAGTTCTACAACTGGGGCACCCGCTGATCGCGGGCACCGCCCCGAAAGGAGATCCCCCATGACCACCCTCGATTCGGCGACCAGCCGTGGAGGCGTCGGCTACGACGACGCCGTGCTGCAGCAGAAGGCCAAGGACCACCTCTGGATGCACTTCGCGCGCCAGTCGACGATGGAGGAGAACGGCGTCCCGATCATCACCCGCGGACAGGGCCACCACATCTACGACATCCACGGGCGCGAGTACTTCGACGGGCTCTCCGGGCTCTTCGTCGTCAACGCCGGACACGGACGCCGTCGCCTCGCCGAGGTCGCGGCCAAGCAGGCCGAGGAGCTCGCGTTCTTCCCGATCTGGTCGTACGCCCACCCCGCGGCGATCGAGCTGGCCGACCGGCTCGCAGGCTACGCGCCCGGCGACCTCAACCGCGTGTTCTTCTCGACGGGCGGCGGCGAGGCGGTCGAGACCGCGTTCAAGCTGGCCAAGTACTACTGGAAGCTCAAGGGCCAGCCCACCAAGCACAAGGTGATCTCGCGCGCGGTCGCGTACCACGGCACTCCGCAGGGCGCCCTCGCCATCACGGGCATCCCGGCGATGAAGGCGATGTTCGAGCCGCTCACCCCCGGCGGCTTCCGCGTGCCCAACACGAACTTCTACCGCGCGGCCGACGTCGGCGCGCCGGCCGACGACCTCGAGGCATTCGGCATCTGGGCGGCGAACCGCATCGAGGAGATGATCCTGTTCGAGGGTCCTGAGACGGTCGCCGCGGTCTTCCTCGAGCCGGTGCAGAACTCGGGCGGCTGCTTCCCGCCGCCTCCCGGCTACTTCCAGCGCGTACGCGAGATCTGCGACCAGTACGACGTGCTGCTCGTCTCCGACGAGGTGATCTGCGCGTTCGGTCGCATCGGCCACATGTTCGCGTGCGACGCCTACGGCTACGTGCCCGACATGATCACGTGCGCCAAGGGCATGACCTCGGGCTACTCGCCCATCGGCGCCACGATCATCTCCGAGAAGATCTACGAGCCGTTCAGGACGGGCACGACGTCGTTCTACCACGGGTACACCTTCGGCGGTCACCCGGTGTCGGCTGCGGTGGCGCTGGAGAACCTCGACATCTTCGAGGAGGAGGGCCTCAACGAGCGCGTCCGCGAGAACTCCCCGCTGTTCCGCGCCGAGCTCGAGAAGCTGCTCGACATCCCGATCGTCGGCGACGTTCGCGGCGACGGGTACTTCTTCGGCATCGAGCTCGTGAAGGACAAGGCGACCCGCGAGACGTTCAACGACGAGGAGTCCGAGCACCTGCTCCGCGGCTTCCTCTCGAAGGCGCTCTACGACGCCGGGCTCTACTGCCGCGCCGACGACCGAGGCGACCCCGTGATCCAGCTCGCGCCGCCGCTCACGATCGGCGTTCCCGAGTTCCAGGAGATCGAGCAGATCCTGCGAGGCGTCCTGACCGAGGCGACCGACCGGGCGGCCGCCTTCAAGGGCCACCGTCACGGTGGGGAGCATCTCCTGGTGCCCGCCCGCGTCTGATCGTCGAGTGCCGGCCGGGGCGGGATGGCGCGCAATGCGCCGCCCGACCCGGCCGTTCGCGTCCCTGCGGGTCATCGGCCACGGCCGGCCTCCGACGGGATCGCGGGACTGAACGCCCACTCGGGCATCGCGCCGCTGCCGATGAACCGGTGCAGCAGCCCGGCCATGGTGAGCTCCGGGTCCGCCTCGAGGGCCGCGTCGATGAGCGCACCGGCGGACGAGCCGCGGCCCAGCGCCCAGGCGAGCCATCCGGCGACGCACATCGCCCCCGCCCGATCGGGCGCCGGCGCGTTCGCGATGGCGACGACGAGCGTCTCGAGTGCGCGTTCGATGCGCTCCACGTCGGGACGCCCGCTCGCCTGGCCGAGCAGGAGCCGCGAGAGGAACGCCTCGGTCGATTCCCCGCCCTCGTCAGGGTCCCCACCTCCGTCCGAGTCCCCTCCCGCATCCGACTCACCCTCCGGTTCGGCCATCGCGTCGAGGCGGTGTGCGTCCTCGGCCGCGTCCAGGGCGAGCTCGCCGATCACCGGCCCGAACGCGACCTGCAGCATCATGGCGTCACGGAACACCGGACACGCGGCGAGGTGCACGAGCCACGCGAGCATCTCAGGCGACCGTCCGGCAACGCCGCGGGCCAGCAACTCGGCGGCCACGAGCGGATCGAGCGCGTCGCCGATGACGTCGTCGAGGTCGAGGAGCGCGTCCGGCACGAGAGCCGCCGACGCGTGATCGTCGGCCTCAGCGACGCCGTCTCCCGGCACAGGTGCCCGCAGCGAGGCGAGCACCTCGTCGATGCGGCCCGCGAGCGCGGGATCGGAATCGGGGATCCGGACGAGTGCCGCCGCGGAATCCGCCGGATCGCGCAACGCCTCCGGATGCCGGGTGAGCGGACTGGACTCGACGAGCTCGAGCGAGCGGCCGCCCGGCGGCAGCTCCTCGTCCAGGAGCGACCCCCAGCCGTCGGCCCCGACGCAGAGTGCGTCCCGTACCAGGAAGCCCGCCTCCTCGGCGCGACGGACCACGCCCTCGAGGAGCGCACGCTCGGGGAGCCCGCCGTCGCCGAAGCGCGCCTCGGTGTAGGCGATCGGCACCAGCGCATCGACGTGGTCCATCCGGCACAGGGTGCCGACCAGCGCCTCGACGAGCGACTCGCGCGCGCGTGCGCTGTGCGGCAGGTCGTGTCGGAACACGCCGGCGGTGCGATTGCCCTCGAACGCCACGCACAGCAGGGATCGGGACGGGCGGTAGCCCACGAGGGTCGGGATGAGGGCGAGGAAGTCGTGCGCCGCCCGGGCGCGGATGATCGTCGTCATTCCCGCAGCGTGTCGGGCGCGAGCCGCCGCATCGCACGTCGTCGGGAAGAGGTGGCCGGCCGTGGGAGCGGTGTCGGTGTGGAGGACGGGTGGGATTGCCGGCGAGCGACTCGTCCTCCACACGCGGCCGTTCCGCACCGCGTCGCGCAGTGTCCGATTCCCGCCAGTCGATGACGGTGGCCGGAGCTACCCTCGAAGCATGACCTCCCCATACCTCCTCCGGTTCGACAGCCCCGTCGGGCGCATCGAACTCCTCGCCGACGAGGAGCGGCTGACCGCCCTCTCGATGGAACGCGATGGAGCGCTCCCCCACGACGACCTCCCCGAGCGCGCGAACGCCGTGCTGGAGTCGGCTCGCGACCAGTTGCTCGAGTACTTCGCGGGTGAGCGGACCAGTTTCGACATCCCCGTCCGACTCGTGGGCACGCCCTTCCAGCAGGCCGTGTGGACCGAGCTGGCTCGCCTCGGCTGGGGCGAGGCCACCTCGTACGGTGCTCTCGCCGCGGCGGTCGGCCGGCCCGGCTCCGCCCGGGCCATCGGAGGTGCCGTCGGCGCCAACCCGGTGCCGATCATCGTCGGCTGTCACCGGGTCCTCGCCTCAGACGGGCGCATCACCGGCTATTCCGGCGGCGACGGCATCCCCACCAAGCTGTGGCTGCTGGCCCACGAACGCATCGGCTTCGCCGCGTGAGCGCCCCGACCCGGCCCGACGTCGTCGTCGGCGACGACGGGCTCGTGCGGTGCGCCTGGGGCGCGTCGGACCCCGAGTACCGTCGCTATCACGACGAGGAATGGGGCACTCCGCAGCACGATCCGACGCGCCTGTACGAGAAGCTGTGCCTCGAAGGGTTCCAGGCCGGGCTGTCGTGGATCACGATCCTCCGGCGACGCCCGGCGTTCCGCGAGGTGTTCCACGGGTTCGACCCCGAGCGGGTCGCGGCGATGACGGAGGCCGACGTGGAACGGCTGCTCGGTGACGCGCGCATCATCCGGCATCGCGGCAAGATCGAGGCGACGATCGCCAACGCCCGAGCCGCGCTCGCACTCGAGCGGCCGCTCGATGAACTGCTCTGGGGCTTCGCTCCCCCGCCGCGCGACGCTGCCCCCGTCTCGTTCACCGAGGTTCCGGCCACCACGCCCGAGTCGGCGGCGATGAGCCGCGCGCTTCGCGCCCACGGGTTCCGGTTCGTCGGGCCGACGACGATGTACGCCCTGATGCAGTCGACCGGCATGGTCGACGATCACCTGGCCGGGTGCTTCCGCGTGACCACCGAGCCGACATCAGCGGTCGCCTGACCGACGCCGGCTCCGCTCAGGCGACGAGCTCGAGCTCGTGAGCCGGGGCCCCCGGCGAACCGAGATCGAGGCGGAATCCACGGGTGCTCGCCCACGCGATGAGGTCCTCGCGGTCGCCGAGCTCGGGCCGGTCCTCGAGCAGCGCGCGCGTGAACAGGCCCTTGGTGCGCTTGTTGAAGTGGTTCAGCGCCCGTCGGCGCCCCGACTCGTCGACCGACACGACGCGGACGAACACCGCGTCCCGACGCAGCGGCGCCGGGCCGAGGTCCACGTACCCCTCGGAACGCAGGTCGACGATGAGCCCCTCGGCGGCCTCGAGCTCGGCCGCGATCGGCTCACGCCACAACCGGCGCAGTCGAAGCCCCGGAAGACGTGAGTCGTGCGACAGCCGGTACGCGGGGATCCGGTCGCCCGCGCCCAGCAGGCCGAAGAGGGCCGAATGAACGACCACATGACGGGCCGCGTACGCCCGCGCGTGGTCGTCGAGGGTCGCGGAGTCGAGGGCGTCGTACAGCACACCCGTATACCGATCGATCGTCGACATGCTCGGCGATTCGCGCAGGCGCCGATTCCGCTCGACCTCGCCGACCTGCCGCGGACCGAGCTTCTGGGCGCGCATCATCGCCTGGGCGTCGCCGGCGAGCTCGACGGTCGAAGCGAGCGCCGCGGTGCGCGGCGCGCCGAGGCGCGGGAAGGAGAGCCCATCGAGCGTGAGCGCGGGACCGTCTC
>DASTQT010000170.1:0-5271 GCA_035761605.1 Agromyces sp.
CCGGGGAGCCCGCCTTCGTCGTCACGCCGACTCGTGATTGCGGCGCTCGAGCTGGTAGATCGCCGCCTGCGTGCGTCGCTCGAAGCCGAGCTTGGACAGCAGGCCCGACACGTAGTTCTTCACGGTCTTCTCGGCGAGGCCCAGCTGCTCGCCGATCTGGCGGTTCGTGAGCCCGTCGGCGATGAGCGCGAGCACCTGCCGCTCGCGGAGGTTCAGCGCGCTGAAGCGGGGATCGTCGTGGTCGTCGCGCTTGGCCTGCTCGGCGACCTTCGCCGAGACCGTGCGGTCGATGAGCGAGCGTCCCTTCGCGACGGCTCGCACGTCCTCGACGATGGTCGTTCCGCGCACGTTCTTCAGCACGTACCCGGCCGCACCGGCGAGCACGGCCGACATGGCCGCGGCGTCGTCGTCGTACGCCGTGAGGATGAGGCAGGCCAGTTCCGGATGTCGCGACCGCAGTTCACGGCAGAGGTCGATGCCGTCGCCGTCCGGGAGCCGCATGTCCAGCACCGCGACATCCGGCGACGTCGCCTCGATGCGGGCGAGCGCCTGCGCCACCGTGCCGGCCTCGCCGACGACCTCGAGGTCGTGCTCGCGCTCGAGCAGCTCGGCGACGCCGCGACGGACGATCTCGTGGTCGTCGACCAGGAACACGCGGGTCATGGATCTCACTCCTCAGCGGATACCGGGATGGGGACCGACCAGCGGGCGCGCGTGCCGCGTGCACCCGTGTCGATCCGGAACGAGCCGCCGAGTCGCTCGGCGCGCACGCGCAGGTTCTCGAGCCCGCTTCGCCGGGCGGTGACCTCGATGCCGTGACCGTCGTCCGCGACGTCGGCCGTGACCTCGCCGTCGACCGCCGTCACGGTGAGGTGCACGGCCGCAGCCCCGGAGTGCTTCACCACGTTCGACAGGAGCTCGCGCACCGACGCGGTGAGTTCGTCGGCGAGCCGGCCCTCCGCGACGAGGTCGACCGGGCCGCTGAAGGTGACCGCGACGGGCTGCGGCAGGTGGCTCGAGGCGGATGCCGCGAGGTCGAGCACGCGGTGCCGCAGGGTCGGTACGCCGTCGGCGCGCGGCGTCAGCGCGAACACGATCGTGCGGACGTGGGCGATGGCGTCGTCGATCGCGGAGACCGCCGACTCGATGCGCGAGAAGGCTGGGTCGTCCGAGGACGACGCGATCGCCTGCAGGTCGAGGCCGGCGCCGTAGAGCTGCTGCACGACGTGGTCGTGCAGGTCGCGGGCGATGCGCGCGCGGTCCTCGAGGAGCATCGAGCGCTGCTGCGCGTCGCGGGCGCCGCCGAGCTCGTGCGCCAGCGACACGCGCTCGGCGAAGTCCTCGGCGATGCGCATCTCGGCGGGCGTGTAGTGCGGGGTGCCCGGGTTTCGCCCGGCCACGATGACGGCCCTGGGGGCGCCCGCCCTGCGGACGGTCACGAACAGCACCGGACCGATGTGCCCGTCGTGCTCGAGCGCCAGCGCGTCGGCCTGGCCGTCGATCCGGCCGCCCGGCGTCGCGCGGGTCTCGCCGCCCTCGAGCACGACCGCGGCGAGCGAGCGCTCCGAGGGGATCACGGTGCCGGCGATGGCCGCGGCATCCGTCCCGCGTGCCTCGATCACCCGGAGGTCGTGGTGGTCGGGGTCGGCGACGAGGATCGCGATCCGGTCGGCCGCGCCGCGCGAGGCGAGCTCGTCGGCGATCAGCGCGGCGGTCCCTTCCGCGCTGGAGGCCGTGAGCAGTGCCGAGACGACCTGGGCGGATGCCGCGGCCCACGCCTCGCGCATGCGCGCCTCGGCGAAGCGGCGCGCGTTGTCGATCGCGACGCCTGCGGCGGCGGCGAGCGCCGAGGTCAGCTCGACGTCCTCGTCGGAGAACTCGCCCTGTCGCTGGTTGGTGAGGTAGAGGTTGCCGAACACCTCGTCGCGCACGCGGACGGGAACGCCGAGGAAGCTGCCCATGGGCGGATGGTGCGCGGGGAAGCCGACCGAGCGCGGGTCGTCGCCGATGTTCTTCAGCCGGATCGGGTCGGGGTGGTCGATCACCGCGCCGAGCAGCCCGAGCCCGTCGGGCAGGTGGCCGATCCGGCGAACCGCGTCCTCGGGCATCCCGACGTGGATGAACTCCTCGAGTCCGCCCTGCGGCGCGAGCACGCCGAGCGCGCCGTACTCGGCGTCGACGAGTTCGACGGCGGCCTCGACGATCCGGCGCAGCACCTCGGCCAGTTCGATCTGCTCGACGACCGCCTGTGTCGCGTGGAGCAGCGCACGGAGGCGCCCCTGCGTTCGCATGACCTCGTCGGCACGCTCGACGAGGTCCCGGAGCGCCCGGTCGAGTTCGACTCGCGGACCTTCCGGGAACGACAGCGACGACGACTGCAGGCTCCCACCCCCGTCCCCCCCCGATGGCGAAACTGTAGCATTCGGCGTCTCGCGATCGCAGGAGGGACCAAAGGCCCCGCTCACGGCGCCGACGCGCTCGATGCTTGCTCCATGACGATCTTGGTGGGAGCGGATGGCAGCGTCGCGAGCCGGGCTGCCCTCACCTGGGCGATCGACCGCGCGCGGGCCACCCGCGACGACCTCGCCCTCGTCACCGT
Organism: Agromyces sp.; assembly: GCA_035761605.1. Lineage (GTDB taxonomy): Bacteria > Actinomycetota > Actinomycetes > Actinomycetales > Microbacteriaceae > Agromyces. The sequence goes on from DASTQT010000170.1 coordinate 2,600, forward strand.
GGTCGACGACGGATGGGGGTCCGTCGGCGGCTCGGCGCTTGCGGAGCTCACGCGCACCGCGGAGGAGCGTGCGGAGCGCGAACTGGCGTACGCGCGCGATCTCGGTGCGGGCCTGGAGGTCCGGGGCATCGTCTCCGTCGGAAGTCCGATGCTCGCGCTCGCCGAGGCGGCGCGACAGGCCGACCTGGTGGCCGTGGGGACGCACAAGGTCGGCTACTTCCACGGACACGCGCTGGGGTCGCGGAGCCTGCAGTTGGCGGCGGTGTCCGCGGTTCCGAGCGCAGTCGTCCCGGTCACCTCATGGCGGGGGCGCAGCGGCGTCGCCGTCGGCGTCTCGGACGGGGTGGACAGCGATGACGCGGTCCGCTTCGCTGCGCAGGAGGCGAGTCGGCTGGGGGAGCCGCTCGTCCTGCTCCGCGCCGCCGACGGCGATGCCGGCGGGTCCAGCATCGGGGAGCGCGCGGCCTCGCTCGCCGCGGCGGTCCATCCGGGACTCGCGATCGAGGTGCGCTCGACCGCCGACCCGGCGTCGGGCGCGCTGATCGGCATCTCACGACGGGCGGTACTCACCGTCACCGGTCGTCTCGTGCCGACCCGCGGATTCCTGCCGCTCGGACGCACCAACACCGACCTGCTCATGAACCTCGCCGGTCCCGTCGTGGTCGTGCCGCACACGTCCGTCGAGGCCGTGGTCGTGGGGTGGACCGCCGCGTGACGCGCGAGCTCGCCGCGGTCGACCGGTGGTGGCGGGCGGCGAACTACCTGAGCGTCGGGCAGATCTACCTTCGCGACAACGCGTTGCTGCGCCATCCGCTCGCCCCTGAGCACGTCAAGCCGAGGCTGCTCGGCCACTGGGGGACGGCGCCGGCGCTGAACCTCGTCTGGGCGCACCTCAACCGGGCGATCTGCGAGCGGGCACTGCAGGCGCTGTACATCGCGGGTCCGGGCCACGGCGGCCCGGCGATGCTCGCGAACGCGTGGCTCGAGGGCACGTACACCGAGCGGTATCCGCGCGTGTCCCTCGACGAGCGCGGCATGACCGAGCTGTTCCGGCAGTTCTCGACGCCCGGCGGCGTGCCCTCGCATGCGGCGCCCCAGACGCCGGGCTCGATCCACGAGGGCGGCGAGCTCGGGTACTCGCTCGCGCACGCGTTCGGCGCGGCGCTCGACGCACCCGCGCGCCTGGTGGCGTGCGTGGTCGGCGACGGCGAGGCCGAGACGGGCACGCTCGCCGCGAGCTGGCTCCTGAACGCGTTCCTGAACCCCTCGACGGACGGCACGGTGCTGCCGATCCTCAACCTCAACGGCTGGAAGATCGCGAACCCGACGGTGCTTGCGCGCATGCCCGAGTCGCAACTCGTCGAGCTGTTCCGCGGCTACGGGTACGCGCCGGTGATCGTCGAGGGCGACGTCGGCGTCGATCCGATGCGCGTGCACGAGTCGTTCGCGAGCGCGCTCGACGACGCGCTCGACCGGATCGACGGCATCCGGGCCGAGCACGCGGGAGACCCCGAGGGGCCGCAGCCCGCGTGGCCGATGATCGTGCTGCGCACGCCGAAGGGCTGGACCGGGCCGCGCGAGGTCGACGGCGAGCCCGTCGAGGGCACGTGGCGTTCGCACCAGGTGCCGCTCGCGGGCGTGCGCGACGACCCGACTCACCTGCGGCTGCTCGAGGACTGGCTGCGCTCGTACCGGCCCGACGAGCTGTTCACGTCGGATGGCGCGCCCGCACCCGATCTCGACGAGTGCCGGCCGCGCGGCGACGCGCGCATGAGCGCGACCCCGGCCGCGAACGGCGGCGAGCTGCTCCGCGACCTGGTGCTGCCGGATGCCGCGGAGCACCGCGTCGAGCCGGGCGCGACGGTCGAGTCGACGCGCGTGCTCGGGCGGTGGCTCGCCGACGTGATGCGGGAGAACCCGCACGACTTCCGGTTGTTCGGGCCCGACGAGACGGCGTCGAACCGGCTCGACGCGGTGTGGGAGGTCACCTCGACGCAGTGGATGGCGGAACGCCGGCCCGTCGACATCCGCCTCGGCCGGAGCGGCCGCGTGATCGAGGTGCTGAGCGAGAACCTGCTGCAGGGCCTGCTCGAGGGCTACCTGCTGACCGGCCGGCACGGGCTGCTGGCGTCGTACGAGGCGTTCATCCACATCGTCGACTCGATGTTCAACCAGCATGCGAAGTGGCTCGAGGTCGCCGACGAGGTGCCGTGGCGGCGTTCGGTCGCGTCGCTGAACTACCTGCTGAGCTCGCACGTGTGGCGGCAGGACCACAACGGCTTCTCGCACCAGGATCCGGGGTTCCTGAACCACGTCGTGAACAAGGGCCCCGACGTCGTGCGCGTGTACCTGCCGCCCGACGCGAACTCGCTGCTCACGGTCGCCGAGCACTGCCTCGCCTCGCGCGACTACGTCAACGTCATCGTCGCGGGCAAGCAGCCCGAGCCGACATTCCTGTCGTACGAGGCCGCGCGGGCGCACGCCGAACGCGGCCTGGGCGTGTGGGCGTGGGCCGGCACCGAGGTCGAGGGGCGCGAGCCCGACGCGGTCGTCGCGACGGCGGGCGACGTGCCGACGCTCGAGGGGCTCGCCGCGGTCGAGCTGCTGCGCGAGTCGGTGCCGTCGCTGCGGGTCCGGTTCGTCAACGTGGTCGACCTCATGCGGCTCCGCGC
>DASTQT010000171.1:0-4035 GCA_035761605.1 Agromyces sp.
GTCGGCGAGGAGATCACCTACGCCACCGCCCCCATCGGCAGCGACTTCAACATCATCGCCCAGGCCACCGCGGCCGCGGCGGAGTCCATCGGCCTGAAGGCGACGATCGAGACGGTCACGCCGAACGCCTACACGGCCCTGTTCTCCGACCCGAGTGCACGCGAGGGCATCGACCTCTTCTACACGGTCTGGTACCTGTCGAGCCCCGACCCGCTCGAGATGTACAGCGTGCTGCGCACCGACGAGTTCAGCAACTACGGCGGATGGAGCGACCCCGAGTTCGACCAGGTCGTGAACGAGGCCATCGCCATCGACGACCCGTCCGCCCGGTCCGAGAAGACCGCCGAGGCGCAGCGGATGGCCAACGAGCAGCTGCCCTGGCTTCCGCTCTTCACGGGCCCCATGCCGGTGTTCGTCGGCGAGCGGATCACGGGCGTCGCACCCTCGATCGCGTTCCTCTATCACCCGTGGGCGGCCACCATTGGCGCTCGCTGATCCGGCCGGGCGCACCGTCGCCCGCTCCGGCGGAGCGTGGGCCGGCATGGCCACGCTCCGCCGGGTGGCCGGCAAGCTCGGCGCCCTGCTCCTCACGCTCCTCCTGGCTTCGCTGCTGGTGTTCTTCTCGCGGTTCCTCGTTCCGGGCGACCCGGTGAGCTTCCTCCTACGGGGACGCAAGCCGAGCCCCGAGGCGGTGGCCCAGGTGACCGAGCAGTACGGCCTCGACCTGCCGCCCTGGCAGCAGTACCTGAACTGGATCGCCGGCGTGCTGCAGGGCGACTTCGGGCGGTCGCTCCAGTACCGGCAGGATGTCTCGACGGTGATCGGCGAGCGGCTGCCGGTGACCCTCGGCCTCGTCGTCATGGCGGGCGCCATGATCGCGATCGTCGGGCTCGTCGCCGGCGTCATCGCCGCCCTCAACCGCGGACGTGTGGTCGATCGGGCCGTCCTGGTCGGACTCACGATGCTCGGCGCCATCCCGTCGTTCGTCGGGTCGATCGTGCTCATCGCCGTCTTCGCGGTGCAGCTCGGCTGGTTCCCGTCGTTCGGATCCGGCGACGGCGGCCTCGACACCGTGTACCACCTCGTGCTGCCGTCGATCGCCCTCGCGATCGTGTTCGTGGTGCTCGTGGGCAAGGTGACCCGTTCCTCCATGGTCGACCAGCTCGACCGCGAGCACGTCGAGGTCGCGACGAGCCGCGGCCTGAAGCGCGGCACGGTCGTCCGCCGTCACGTCTTCCGCAACGCGATCGGCCCCATCCTCACGGTGAGCGGCCTGCTCGTCGCGGGGCTGCTCGTGGCGAGCTCGATCGTCGAGGCGGCCTTCGGGCTGGCCGGCATCGGATCGCTGCTCGTGCAATCGGTCGACCGCCTCGACTTCCCCGTCGTGCAGGCGATCGTGCTGCTCGTCGTCACCGCGTTCGTCGTGGTGAACGCGATCATCGACCTCCTCGAACCCTGGATCGATCCCCGGTCCGCCGCTGGAGCTGCTGCCAGATGACCACCCCCACCCTCGCCGTCGAGGTGCTGCGCGCCCCGCGCGCTCGCCGGGCGAACACCACGTTCCTCGTCAGCGTCGGCATCGTCGCCGCGATGACGCTCGCCGCGATCCTCGCCCCGCTCATCGCGCCGTATCCGCCCGACCAGGTCGACCTCGGTGCCGTGCACGCCGGTCCGAGCGCCGCGCACTGGCTCGGCACCGACGCCCTCGGGCGCGACCTGCTCAGCCGGCTCATCTACGGCGCACGAACCGCGCTGCTCGGCCCGCTGCTCGTCGTGGTCACCTCGACCGTGCTGGGCATCCTCCTCGGCCTCCTCGCCGGATGGCGCGGCGGATGGCTCGACGCCGTGCTGGGCCGCATCTTCGACGTCGTGTTCGCCTTCCCCTCGCTCCTCATCGCGATCATGGCGGTCGCGCTGTTCGGCAAGGGACTCGTCGCCCCGGTCATCGCGATGAGCATCGCCTACGCGCCGTTCGTCGCACGGCTCACCCGCTCGCTCGTCACGGCCGAGCGCAGCCGACCCTACGTCGCGGCCTATCGGGTACAGGGCTTCGGCGGCGCGTGGATCGCGTTCCGCCGCGTGCTCCCGAACGTCACGCCGATCGTCGGCGCGCAGTCGACGCTCAACTTCGGCTACGTGCTGGCCGAGCTCGCGGCGCTGTCGTTCCTCGGCCTCGGCGTGCAGGCCCCCACCGCCGACTGGGGCGCGATGATCAACGAGGCCCAGGCCGGGCTCATCGGCGGCCACTTCCTGCCCGCCATCGTGCCGGCCGTCGCCGTGGTGGTCGTGGTCGTCGCGGTCAACGTGATCGGCGAGGAACTGTCCGACCGCATCGGAGGCGAGATCCCCGCATGACGCTCCTCGACATCGATCGACTGACCCTCGACCTGCCCGACGGGACGCGCCTCCTGGACGGCATCTCGCTCAGCGTGGCCGCGGGGGAGACCGTGGGCCTCGTGGGCGAGTCGGGCTCCGGCAAGTCGCTCACCGCCCGCTCGGTGCTCGGCCTGTTCCCGGATCGCGCCGTGACCGGCGGCTCCGTGCGCCTCGACGGACACGAGGTGCTCGGCGCCTCGACCCGCGCACTCCTCGAGCTGCGGCGCCGCAGCGCGGCGATGGTCTTCCAGGACCCGCGCGCCGGCATCAACCCCATGCGCACGATCGGCGACCACCTGACCGAGGCGCTGCGGCTCGGCGACGGCCGGCCCGCCGCCGAGGCGCGAGTGCGTGCCGTCGACCTGCTCGGCGCCGTGCGGATGCCGCGGCCAGACGAGCACCTGCGGCAGCACCCGCACGAGCTCTCGGGCGGCATGCTCCAGCGCGTGATGATCGCGGGCGCCCTCATGGGCTCGCCGCGGCTGCTCGTCTGCGACGAACCCACGACCGCCCTCGACGTCACGACGCAGGCCGAGATCATCGCGGTGCTCGCCGAGCAGCGCGACCGGCGCGGCATGGGCATGCTCTTCATCACGCACGACCTCAACCTCGCCGCGTCGCTCTGCGACCGGATCGTCGTGATGAGCGGCGGCCGCGTCGAGGAGCGCGGCGACGCCAGGCGCGTGCTCCGGAACCCGCAGGCCGAGTACACGAAGCGGCTCGTCGCGGCGACGCCGACCATCGCCCTCCGAGGGTCGAGGACCGGCGAAGCCGCGTCTCGAGACGCGGATGCCGCGACGGCTCCGGACGCCACGCGCGACCCGATCGCGGCCGCAGGCGCCGGGTCTGAGACATCCGCTGCGCCCGAGCGGATGCTCGTCGTCACCGAGCTCTCGAAGACCTACCATCCTCGCGGACGGACGCCGGTGGCCGCGGTGGCTTCGGCCTTGATCGAGATCCCGCGGGGCGGCGCGCTCGGCGTCGTGGGGGAGTCGGGATCGGGCAAGTCGACGCTCGCGCGCATGATCGTCGGCCTCGAGCAGGCGGACCGGGGCGACATCCGAATCGCCGGGCGCGAACGCACCGCCGCACCCCGCACGCGTGCGGAGCGACTCGCCCACGCGCGGTCGGTGCAGATGGTGTTCCAGGATCCGTACCTGTCGCTCGACCCTCGGATCACCGCCGGCCGCGCGATCGAGGATGCCCTGCGCCTGCACGCCCGCCTGTCCGTGTCGGACGCCCGCACGCGGGTGCTCGAGCTGCTCGACCAGGTGGGGCTGGGCGGCCTGCACGCGAACGCCCGTCCGCGCACGCTCTCGGGCGGACAGCGGCAGCGGGTCGCGATCGCGCGCGCCATCGCCGTCGAGCCCGACCTGCTCGTGATGGACGAGGCCACGAGCGCGCTCGACGTGTCGGTCCAGGCGCAGGTCCTCGACCTCGTCGCCGGCATCCGGCGGGAACGGGGGCTCACCGTGCTGTTCATCAGCCACGACCTCGCGGTCGTCCGGCGGGTGTGCGATGAGACCGTCGTCATGCAGCGCGGCGAGATCGTCGAGCGCGGCCGCACCGCCGAGCTGCTCGACGCCCCGCGGCATCCGTACACCCGGCTCCTGCTCGACTCGGTGCCGCGCCCCGACTGGGGTCCCGCCGACGAAGACG
>DASTQT010000172.1:0-4790 GCA_035761605.1 Agromyces sp.
CTCAGCCCTTCGGGATCGTCCGGCGCGAGAGCAGCGCCGCCACGAAGAAGCAGACAGCGCCGAGCGCGGTGCCGAGGTTCGCCCAGAACTCGCTCACGAAGTCGCCGGTCTCGGGGATCACGTAGGCGCCGACCGCCGAGGCGCCGAACGCGACCGACCCCGCGAGGTTCAGCCACGTGCCGTGCCAGGTGCGGGCGTCCGTGTCCCAGAGCTGCCCCCGGTCCTTGGTGGCGACCAGGGCGAGCGTCGACGCCACGAGGAACGCGAGCGACCCCCACGCGTCGGGCCGCCAGCCGACGCCCACGGCATCGGGCCGCGCGATCGCCGCGGCGAGTGCGGCACCCGTCGAGATGTTGAACAGCAGGGTGCCGGCGAACTGGATCGCGGCAGCCCACCAGTCCGCCCGATCGGCGCGGTTCATTCGCGCGTGCGGGGTCTTCCGGCCGCTCAGGCTCAACTGGATGAAGCCTGCGAGCGTGAAGAAGATCGACCCGATGAAGAAGGTCAGGTTCGCGGCGACGACCCCGAGCCACTCCACGTACCAGGGCAGCGCGCCCACGAAGAAGCACGCCGACCCGACCGCGAAGCCCCACGCCTCACGGCGGAGTCGGCGCACGGTCGTGACCTGCGGGCCGGCACTTTCGCTCACCGCACCTCCGTCTCCACGGTGGAAGCCCGGCTCAGTGGTGGAAGCTCGGCCCGAGCCCCGGATGCGGCATCGGGCCCTCGAGCGAGTCGAGGAAGTCGGTCTCCGTTCGGATGTCGCGCATGAGGTCCTCGGCGAGGTCGCGGCTGAGGCCGTTCCGGCAGACGATGCGCATCACCGTCTGGTCGGACAGGTCGCCCGACAGCGGGTACGCCGGCACCAGCCATCCGCGGATGCGCAGCCGCTCCGAGAGGTGGTAGAGGGTCCACTTGTCGGTGTGGCCCGGCTTCAGCCGCCAGGCGAACACGGGGATGTCGCTCCCGTCGGTGATCAGCTCGAAGGCGTCGAGCTCGCCGACGTTGTGCGACAGGTAGCGCGCGACATCCTGCGACGCCTGCTGGATCGCCCGGTAGCCGTCGCGGCCGAGGCGCAGGAACCGGTAGTACTGCAGCAGCACCTGCGCGCCCGGGCGCGAGAAGTTGAGGGCGAACGTCGGCATCTCGCCGCCCAGGTAGCTGACCCGGAAGATGAGCTCCTCGGGCAGGGCGGCGGTGTTGCGCCAGACGATCCATCCGACGCCCGGGTAGACGAGGCCGTACTTGTGGCCGGACGTATTGATGGACTGCACGCGCGGCACCCGGAAGTCCCACTCGAGCTCGGGCTGCAGGAAGGGTGCGATCATGGCGCCCGATGCGCCGTCGATGTGGATCGGGATGTCCAGGCCCGTCGCCGCCTGGATCTCGTCGAGCTTGGTCTGCACCTTCTTCACCGGTTCGTAGGCGCCGGTGTACGTCACGCCCATCAGCACGACGACGCCGATGGTGTTCTCGTCGACGACGTCCTCGAGGCCCGTGCCGTCCATCAGCGGGTGCTCCTCGCTGGTCGGCACGAGGCGCATCTCGACGTCGAAGTAGTTGCAGAACTTCTCCCAGCAGACCTGCACGGCCGAGCTCATGATGAGGTTGGGCTTCTCCACGGGCTTGCCCGCCGCGCGCCGCGCGTTCTGCCACCGCCGCTTGAGGGCGAGGCCGCCGAGCATGCACGCCTCGGACGAACCGATGGTCGACGTGCCGATCACGTCGGTGCGGTCCGGCGCATTCCACAGGTCGGCGAGGATGCGCCAGCAGTACTCCTCGATCGCGGCCGTCGCCGGATACTCGTCCTTGTCGATCATGTTCTTATCGAACGCGTCGGCGTACAGCCGATCGGCGGACTCGTCCATCCACGTGCCGACGAACGTCGCGAGGTTGAGCCTGGCGTTGCCGTCGAGCATCGTCTCGTCGCGCACGATCCGATACGCGGTCTCGGGCAGCATCGAGCCGTTCGGAATCGTGGTGTAGCGCGCGGTGGTCGCCTCCCCCGCGCGCGAGAAGGTCGGTGTGAGTGCTTCTTCCTGATACATGGTTCCCCCTCCGGACGCGCCGGGCACATCCGGGCGGGACGCTAGCCCAGTGGAGCGGGGGCCGTCGGGACTCTGGTCCTACGGACCGCCGGACTACTGCTCGGACTGAGCGCGGGTGCAGTCGGCACAGAGCCCGAACACGTCGACGACGTGCGCGGCGGCGGTGAAGCCGTGCTCGGCTGCGACACGCCGTGCCCACGCCTCGACCTCGTCGGCGGCGATCTCGACCGTCAGGCCGCAGTTGCGGCAGATGAGGTGATGGTGGTGTCCGGTGCTGCAGGCCCGGTAGAGCGACTCGCCCTCGGGCGACTGCAACGAATCGGCCTCGCCGTTCGCCGCGAGGTCGCCGAGCGCGCGGTACACGGTCGCGAGGCCGATCGGCGAGCCGCTCGCGTGCAGCGCCGAGTGCAGCGACTGCGCGCTGATGAAGCCCTCTGTGCCGTCGAGCGCCTCGCGCACCGCCTCGCGCTGCCAGGTGTTCCGTTTCATGCGATCCGTGCGTCCTCCGCGGTCTCCACCGGGATGGGAGTCCGCCTCGAGGGTAGTCGCCGCAGCTGTGAGCCGCCGAGGGCGAGCAGGAAGAACGCGGTCGCGGCGAGCGCGATCGAGGGGCCCGCCGCGACGGCGGCGTACCTCGAGACGAGCACGCCGACGACACCCGATGCGGCGCCGATCACCGGGGCGACGAGCAGCACGCCGCGGAACGTCGGGACGACGAGCCGGGCGGCCGCGGCCGGTGCGGCGAGCAGCGCGATCGCGAGGATCGCCCCCACCGCGGGCAGCGAGCTGACGACCGACGCGGCCGTGAGCGCGAGCACGAGCAGCTCGATCGGCCACTCGCGGAAACCGGCCGCGCGGAACCCGGCATGGTCGAACGTCGAGAACACGATGCGCGTGCCGAACGCGGCGACGAGGGCGACGGATGCCACGAGCACGGCGGTCGCGAGCAGGATGTCGGCATCGCTCACGGTCAGGATCGACCCGACGAGCAGCGACTCGGGCTGGACCGGCAGGCCGGGGAGCAGCGCCTGCAGCAGCGCGCCCGCCGCGAACCCGCCGGTGAGCACGATGCCCGCGGCGACCTGCGCGCCCTGGTGGCGCACGCGCGCGATCGCCGACATCACGACCACGATGACGACCGCCGCGATGGCCGCGCCGAGCGGCACGCTGAGGCCGAGCGCGGCCGCGGCGACCGCTCCCGGGTACGTCGCGTGCGTGAGCGCCTGCGCGAAGAAGGTGCGTCGGCGGAGGACGACGAGCGCGCCCACGAAGCCGGCGCCCGCGCCGATCACGATCGCCGCGAGCAGCGCGCGTTCGAAGTACCCCATCAGCGCTCCCCCGTCGCGCCGTCGATGGCCGCCTCGAGGCGGGATCCGCGCGGCGCGCGGGGAACGGCACCCGCCTGCCGTGGGGCGGATGCCCGCGTCATCCGGTCGCGCACGAGCCGGATCCCGAGCAGCAGCGCGTAGACCAGCACGAACACCGCCACGACCGTGCTGCCGGCCGGCAGGTCGACGCCCGCGCCCACCGACACCGCGAAGCCGAGCGACAGGCCGAGCCATGCGCTGACCGCGCCGACGGCCGCCGCCGCGGGGAAGAGCCACCAGAGCCGTGCCGTGAGGAGGCGCGCCGAGGCACCCGGCACGATGAGCAGTGCGAGCACGAGCAGCGTGCCGACCGTGCTGGCTCCCGCGACGACGACGAGCGCCACGGCCGAGTTCAGCACGAGGTCGAGCGCCAGCGGGCTGTCGCCTGCCGCGCGACTCGCCTGCGCGTCGAACGCGCGGAGCAGCTGCTGCTTGAGCGTCACGGCGACCGCGATCGCGGCGACGAGCGAGACCGCGACGAGCGGGAGCACGTCCTGCGGGGCGACGGTGAGCACGCGGCCGAAGAGCAGCGCCTCGAGCTCGCCGGCGTAGTCGTCGCTGCGCGAGACGACGATCACGCCGACGCTGAACGCCCCCGTGAGCACCACGGCGACGGCCGCGTCGGAGGTCACCCCGGCGCGCACGAAGAGCGTCAGCGCGACGGCGCCCGCGAGCGCGGCGATCGCGGCGCCCGGTACGAGCCCTGCCGTGCCGCCGACCGCGAGCCCGATGGCGAGTCCGGGGAAGACCGCGTGCGTGAGCCCATCGCTGATGAACTCGAGCCCGCGCAGGTTGACGAGCACGCCGACCAGACCCGCGACGACCGCGAGCACCAGCAGTACCACGAGCGCTCGACCCATGAACGGCAGCGCGTAGGCGCCGAACAGGGCATCCCAGGCGGTCATCGCGCGCCGCTCCCCCACGCTCGCGGCGGCAGGATGGCGAGACCCGCCGCGTATGCCTGTTCCGGCATCAGTGGCCCTCGTGGCCGGGCACGACGAGCGTGTGCTCGTCGAGCTCGACCTCGACGCCCTCGAAGCACTCCTGCACGTTCGCGAGCGTGAGCACGTCGTCGACCGGCCCGCAGCTCAATTGCGAACCGTTGACGAGCAGGGCGGCGTCGCACACCTCGCGCGCGAGCTCCAGGTCGTGCGTCGACACGATCACGGCGACGCCGCGCGCCTTGAGCGCCTGCAGCGTGGCGACGAGGGCATCCCGGTTCGGCTGGTCGAGGCCGTTGAACGGCTCGTCGAGCAGGAGCAGGCGCGGCTGGGAGGCGAGTGCGCGGGCCAGGAGCCCGCGTTGACGCTGGCCGCCCGACAGTTCGCCGAAGAGCCGGTGCGCCAGGTCTGCGAGCCCGACCGTCTCGAGGGCC
>DASTQT010000173.1:0-3085 GCA_035761605.1 Agromyces sp.
GCGACCAGGTCGAAGTGCTCCGTGAGGCCCGGATCGTCGCGGTGGGGCCGGGCGAGGGGCGAGACCTCACGCGGGAAGTCGCACACGAACGTCGGCTGCTCGATCGTGCCCTCGACGAGCTTCTCGAAGAGCTCCTGCACGATCTTGCCCGGACCCCAGCCCGGCTCCACGGACACGCCGTGTCGATCGGCGATGCCGGCGAGGTCCGGATGGTCGAGCGAGATCGGCTCACCGACCGCCTCGCTCACCGAACCGAGGATCGTGATGCGCCGGAACGGCGGCGTGAGGTCGATGATCCGCTCGCGGACGACGATCTCGAGCGAGTCCGGGTCGCGGCCGACGAGCGGGTTCACGGCCCGTGCACTTTCGGCCAGGAGCGTCTCGCTGAGCTCCATCATCGTGTGGTAGTCGCCATAGGCCTGGTATGCCTCGAGCATCGTGAACTCGGGGTTGTGGTCGCGGTCGATGCCCTCGTTGCGGAAGTTGCGCCCCAGCTCGTACACGCGCTCCACGCCCCCGACGAGCATGCGCTTGAGGTACAGCTCGAGCGAGATGCGCAGCTTCATCGACACGCCGAGCGCGTGGTGGTGCGTGGTGAACGGGCGGGCGTTCGCGCCTCCGGCGACCGACTGCAGCATCGGGCCCTCGAACTCGACGAACCCGCGGTCGTCGAGCACCCGACGCATCGTCTTCAGCACCGCCGCGCGCGCGAGGACGTGGCGACGCGGATCGTCGTCGGCGATCAGGTGCAGGTAGCGCCGGCGCTGCTGCAGATCGGGGTCCTGCAAGCCGTGCCACTTCTCGGGCAGGGGGCGAAGCGACTTCGTGAGCATCGACCACCGATCGGCGAAGACGCTCAGCTCGCCCCTGCGCGTCGTGCCGACCCGTCCCGTCACCCCGATGATGTCGCCCAGGTCGACCTCGTCGAGCAGCGCGAACAGGTCGGCGGACAGGTCCGCCTCGCTCGCGACGACCTGCAGGTCGCCCGAGCGATCGCGCACGACCAGGAACTTCAGCTTGCCGATGTCCCGCTTCAGGACGACCCGGCCCGCGATCGTGGCCGTGTCGTCGGTGGCGATGTCGGCGGCGAGATCGGGATGCATGGCGCGAACGTCGGCCGTCGGCGTCGGCTCCCTCACCCCCAGCGCTCGCTCGAGGGTCAGCGCGAACGGCGGCATCCCCGCGCCGGCGAGGCGCGCCATCGACGCGCGCCTGCCGGCGAGGATCGCGGCCTCGCGAGATCCGCGTTCCTCGTCGGTCTCGTCCGGCCGCACCGGTGCCCCGGGGGCCGCGTCGTCACTCATCAGCGGTGACCGCGTTCTTCTCGAAGACGAGCCGGAGTCCTTCGAGGGTCAGCCACGGCTCGTGACGATCGATCGTCGTGCAGTGCGGGATGACCACCGGGGCGAGCCCACCGGTCGCGATCGTGGTCGCGTCCGGCAGCCCGGCCTTGATGCGCGTGACGATCGCATCGACCTCGCCCGCCGTTCCGAAGATCAGGCCTGACTGGATCGCCTCGACCGTGCTCGTGCCCACCACGCCGGGCGGCGCCGTCAGCTCGACGCGGGTGAGACGGGCGGTGCGGGAGAACAGGCTCGCGGCGCTCGCCTGCATGCCGGGCGCGATCACGCCGCCGACGAACTCGCCCCTGGCGCTCACGACGTCGAAGTTCGTCGCGGTGCCGAAATCGACGACGATCGCGGGGCCAGCCGTGAGCGTGAAGGCCGCGAGGGCGTTCACCACCCGGTCGGCGCCGACCTCCCGCGGATTGTCGGTGAGGACCGACACTCCCGTCTTGACGCCGGGCCCGACGATCATCGGCGCGAACGGGAAGTAGCGCGCAGTCATCTCCCGGATCGTGGCGGTCACGTCGGGCACGACGCTCGCGACGACGAGCCCCGTGACCTGCGACTCGAACGTCATGCCGCGCTGAGCGAGGAACCCGGCGAGCGTGAGCGCGAGCTCGTCGGGGGTGCGCTCGGGGTGTGTCGACAGGCGCCACGTATGCTCGAGCTCGGCGCCGCGGAACACCCCGAGCACGATCTCGGTGTTGCCGACATCGGCGGCGAGCAGCACGGCTCTGCGACCCCCCTTCCCTCACGACATGGAGCGCAGCGACGGTCCATCGTCGCCCACGTGGTCGTGCGCCGACAACCGTGAAGCGGCCGAGGGGGTCATCCTTCGCCGGGCAGCCGCAGGTTGTCGATCAGTCGGGCCGATGGGAAGCGGGCCGCGATGAGCGCCCGTGCAGGCACGGCCGGCGCCAGCCGATCGACGGACTCGAACGTGCGATCGTCGATCACGGCCGCGTAGTCGAGGCGGGCGAGCGGCGTGGCGCCGACCTCGCGGGCCATCGAGGCCACCAGCACGTCGGCATCCGGCTCCCCCGACCTCGCGAGCGCGGCGGCCTCGCTCAAGGCAAGGAAGAGGCATCCGGCCTGGTCGCGCTCCTCGGGCGCGAGGCGTGCGTTCCGCGACGCCATCGCGAGGCCGTCGGATTCCCGCACCGTCGGGCAGGCGACGAGCTCGACCGGGAGGCCCTCGGCACCGACCATTCGTCGAACGAGGAAGAGCTGCTGCGCGTCCTTCTCTCCGAAGTAGGCGGCGCACGGACCGGTCACCTCGAACAGGCGATGCACGACGGTGAGTACCCCCTCGAAGTGGCCGGGGCGCGATGTTCCCTCGAACGTGCGCCCCACCGGGCCGGGGTCGGGAACGACGGGCTCCTTGCCCGGTGGATAGACCTCGTCGACCGGCGGCGCCCAGACCAGGTCCACCCCGAGTTCCTCGCAGATCGCCAGGTCGCGCGCCTCGTCCCGGGGGTAAGCCTCGAGGTCGTCCACGTCGGCGAACTGCTTCGGGTTCACGAAGATCGACACGACCACCGTCGGGTGGTCTCGCCTCGCTCGGGCGATCAGTGAGCGGTGGCCACCGTGCAGGGCTCCCATCGTCGGGACCAGCGCGACCGCGCGGTCATCGTCGCGGGCGACGTCGGTGCGGCCACGCAGATCGGCGGCGCCGCGGATCAGCTCCATCGGCCCAGGACCTCGTCGACCTCGGCACGACGCTTCGACGGCAGACGGCC
>DASTQT010000174.1:0-3870 GCA_035761605.1 Agromyces sp.
GTGCTCTCGGCGATCGCCACGCCGGGCGACACCATCCTCGGCCTCGAGCTCGCGCACGGCGGCCACCTCACGCACGGCATGAAGCTGAACTTCTCGGGCAAGCTCTACAACGCCGTGTCGTACGGCGTCGACCCCGAGACGTTCCTCGTCGACATGGACGTCGTGCGCGACAAGGCCCGCGAGCACAAGCCGCAGGTCATCATCGCCGGCTGGTCGGCCTACCCGCGCCAGCTCGACTTCGCCGCGTACCGCGAGATCGCCGACGAGGTCGGCGCGAAGCTCTGGGTCGACATGGCGCACTTCGCGGGCCTCGTCGCCGCGGGCCTGCACCCGAACCCGGTGCCCCACGCGGATGTCGTCAGCTCGACGGTGCACAAGACCATCGGCGGTCCGCGCTCGGGCTTCATCCTGTCGCGCGACATGGAGCTCGCGAAGAAGCTGAACTCGAACGTGTTCCCGGGTCAGCAGGGCGGCCCGCTCATGCACGTGATCGCCGCGAAGGCGACCGCGTTCAAGATCGCGGCGTCCGAGGAGTTCCACGACCGCCAGGAGCGCACGATCCGGGGCGCCCGCATCCTCGCCGAGCGCCTCACGGCCGATGACTCGCGCGCCGCCGGCGTCGACGTGCTCACGGGCGGCACCGACGTGCACCTCGTGCTCGCCGACCTGCGCACCTCCGAGCTCGACGGCCAGCAGGCCGAGGACCGCCTGCACGAGGTCGGCATCACCGTGAACCGCAACGCCGTGCCGTTCGACCCGCGCCCGCCGATGGTCACGTCGGGCCTGCGCATCGGCACGCCCGCGCTCGCGACCCGCGGCTTCGGCGACGCCGAGTTCACCGAGGTCGCCGACGTCATCGCGCTGGCGCTCCAGGCGAACCCGGATGTCGCGGCGCTCCGCTCGCGCGTGACGGCGCTGACCGACGCGTTCCCGCTGTACCCGGGCCTGCAGCAGTAGTCGAACCGGCGTGGGGGTCGAGGTGTCGCTCGGCCCCCGCGCCGCGACATCCGCTCACCGGCGCTTCCGGAAGGACCCACCATGACCGCGATCACCCTCGACGGCATCGCCACCGCCTCGGCCGTCAAGTCCGAGCTGACGGTGCGCATCACCGAGCTGCGCGCGCACGGCGTGGTGCCCGGGCTCGGCACCCTGCTCGTCGGCGACGACCCGGCGTCGCGCTCGTACGTGGCCGGCAAGCACCGCGACTGCGCCGAGGTCGGCATCGAGTCGATCCGCGTCGACCTGCCCCGCTCGGCGTCGACGGCCGACGTGCGGGCCGCGATCCGCGACCTCAACTCGGCGCGCGAGGTCACCGGGTACATCGTGCAACTGCCGCTGCCGGCGGGTCACGACGAGAACGCGATGCTCGAGCTCATCGACCCCGACAAGGACGCCGACGGCCTGCACCCCACGAACCTCGGCCGGCTGGTGCTCGGCATCGAGGGCGAGCTGCACTCGCCGCTGCCGTGCACGCCCGCGGGCATCGTCGAGATGCTCCGGCGGTACGACGTGCCGATCCGCGGGCAGCACGTGACCGTGATCGGCCGCGGCCTCACCGTCGGTCGCCCGCTCGGGTTGCTCTTCACGCGCAAGGGCCTGGATGCCACGGTCACGCTGACGCACTCGCGCACTGAGGACCTCGCGGCCGAGGTGCGCCGCGCCGACATCGTCGTGGCCGCGGTCGGCGTGCCGCACATGGTGAGGCCCGAGTGGATCAAGCCGGGCGCCGCGGTGCTCGACGTGGGCATCACGCGCGTCGCCGACGAGGAGACCGGCAAGGGCAAGCTCACGGGCGACGTCGACCCGGCGGTCGCCGAGGTCGCCGGGCACCTGTCGCCGAACCCCGGCGGCGTCGGGCCGATGACGCGCGCGATGCTGCTCGCGAACGTCGTGAAGGCCGCCGAGTACAAGCTGCACGGCCGCTGAGCCGCCCGCGGCGGTTGACCCGGCACACCCCGTCGAGCACAGTTGAACGGTGCAGTGGGCACTGGTCGTCCTCACCGTCATCGCGTACGTGACGCTGCCGCTCGGGTCCGCGAGCTTCGAGCAGCAGCCGGTTCCGACGCTGCTGGTCGGGCTCGCGTTCTCGCTGCTCGCGATCTTCGGGTTCCGCTTCGTGCGCGGGCGCTCGATGTGGTGGCGCGTGGCGTTCGCCGGCGTGCAGCTGGCGCTCGGCTTCTGGATCTACTCGCTCTCGGGGGCCGCGGTCGGCGCCAGCCTGCTGCTCGTGGTGCTCGTCGTGCAGAGCGTCCTGCTCCTGCCGTTGCCGGTCGCGGCCGTCGTCGCCGCCGTCATCCCGCTCGTGCACCTCGGGATGGACTGGCAGGACGGACTCCGCGAAGGGCTCGGCACCCTGGCGGTGACGATCTTCACGCTGATCGTGACCGAGGTCCTCGTGCGCGAGCAGCAGGCCCGGGCCGCGCTCGCCGAGGCGAACGAACGGTTGCGCGGGTACACCGCCCAGGCCGAGCAGCTGGCCACCATGCAGGAGCGCAACCGCCTCGCGCGTGACATCCACGACGGCGTCGGGCACCACCTGACCGTCGTGCAGATGCAGCTCGAGGCGGCCCGCGCGGTCCTCCGCACGGCCGGTCCCGAGCGACTCGACGCCATGCTGGCCACCGCGCAGGAGCAGTCGGGGCAGGCGCTCGCCGAGGTGCGACGGTCGGTTGCCGCGCTGCGCGAGGAGCGCCCGCCACTCCAGGACGCCCTGCAGACCCTGGTCGCGGAGGCGACCGAGGCCGGTGTGCCGACCGCGCTCGAGGTCCGGGGTGCCGTCCGCCCGATCCGCGCCGAGGTCGAGGAGTCGCTCTTCCGTGCCGCGCAGGAGGGCCTGACGAACGTGCGCAAGCACGCCGCGGCGAGCAGCACGACCGTCGTCCTCGACTACTCCGAGGAGGATCGCGTGCGGCTCGAGGTGCGCGACGACGGCCGCGGACTCGCCGAGAAGCCCGGCGACGGCTTCGGCCTCACCGGCCTGCGGGAGCGGATGGCGAACCTCGGCGGGCGGATGTCGGTGGAGCCCGCCGGCGCGACCGGGCTCACCCTCACGGTCGAGGTTCCGGCGTGAGCATCCGAGTGCTCGTCGCCGACGACCAGGCACTCTTCCGCGAGGCGCTTCGGACGCTGCTCGAGGTCCAACCGGGGATCGAGGTCGTCGGCGAGGCCGGGGACGGCGACGAGGCGGTCCGGCGGAGCGGTGAGCTGCACCCGGACGTCGTGCTCATGGACCTGCGGATGCCCGTGCTCGACGGCATCGCCGCCACCGCGCGACTGCGCGCCGAGCAGCCCGGTGTGCGGGTGCTCGCGCTGACGACGTTCGACGACGACGAGGACGTCTTCGCCGCCCTTCGCGCGGGAGCCGTCGGGTACCTCCTGAAGGACGTGACCTCGGTGAAACTCGTCGAGGCGCTCGACGCCGCGTCGCGTGGCGAAACCGTGCTCCAGCCGTCGGTGGCGGCGAAGGTCGTCGCCAGGGTGGCGCGGATGCCGGAGGCGGCGCCGGCGCCGGAGCATCCGCTCTCGGACCGGGAGGTCGAGGTCGTGCGACTGCTCGCCGACGGCCGGAGCAACCGGGAGATCGCCGACGCCCTGTTCCTCGCGGAGGGCACGGTGAAGAACCTCGTCACGAGCGTGCTGTCGAAGCTCCAGGTGCGCGATCGGACGCAGGCGGCGATCCGCGCGCGGGACCTCGGCCTCCTCTGACACCGCTCGCCGGCGCATTCGCTTCGGGTCACCCCGCGGAACGTGACCCCGATCATGACCTTCGGCACCTGCCGCCGCGCTCGCTCCCGGCGGAGGATTCCTGCGTTCCCGACAGTGAAGCTCCCGAGGAGATGTGATGGACCTCGACGAGATGTCCGCGCACCG
>DASTQT010000175.1:0-3266 GCA_035761605.1 Agromyces sp.
CGTCACGGACGTGGCCGGATCGACTGACGCAGTAGCACGCTCAGGAGACGCGAGCTGGCGCGACCTCCTGACCGCGCACCGGGAGTCGGTGCGGCATTCACTCGCCAGATTCGTCGGTCGGGAGATCGTCACGACAGGCGACGGGTTCTTCACCTCATTCTCGATTCCCTCATCGGCGCTCAGGTTCGCCGAAGAGGTCGTCGCGGATGCGTCTGAGCTCGGTCTCAAACTCCACGTCGGGATACACGCCAGCGAGGTCGTCATTCGGGATTCCGACGTCATCGGCATCGCCGCCCATGTCGTCGCACGGGTTGCCGCGGCCGCCGGTCCGGGTGAGATCCTCGTCACCGAGACCGTGCGCGGCTTGGTCGATGGTTCGCATGTGCGATTCCAGTCGGCGGGCGACTACACGCTCAAGGGCGTCCCGGGCACGTGGCCGCTGTTCCGGTTGGTCGACGGCACGGACCCCGGTGCGTCCGCGTGACATTCGTATCGTCACGAGCCGACTAGGCCCCGTCAGTGCCCTGGTCCCGCAGGAGCGAGATCCCGTACGCCGTGATCCACGCGAACCCGAGCGCGACGCCCACGAACAGCCGCACGCTCATCGCCGGCCCGAACGGCAGGCAGAGCAGCAGGCAGGCCACGCCGATCACGCGCGACCAGGTCGCCGCCGCGCGAAGCCCCTCCCACGCGAGCCGACGGGCCACGACCCACGTCACGGCGACGAGCGCGAGGAACGCGAGCGGAGCGGCGAACGCGTGGACGCCGCCGTGGAACGTCCACTCGGTCGGGTAGCCGTCGGGAGTGCCGATCGGGAAGCCGAGCGCCGGATCGGCGGTGAACGCGCCGCCGAGCACGAGGCCGACGCCGTAGAGGCCGAAGAGCACGGGCGCCCAGACCCGACCGGGTCCGTCGCCCAGGCTCCGACGGGCGCCGAGCGCGAACGCGAGCATGAGCACGCCCGCCACGATGAAGTTCGCGATCTGGATCCAGCCGAGGTCGCCGAGCGCGAGCAGGCTGAGCGGATGCCGCGTCAGGTCGAATCCCTCGCGCGTGAGCACTTGCACGAGGCCCACCAGGACGAAGAGCGGCCCCGCGACGACGCCCGCCGTGACGAGGACGCGGGTCGAGGGCTCGGCGGCGTGCGCGGCTCGGCGGCTCGCGGCGGGCGAGACGGAGCGCGGGGTTCGGGTGTCGGTGCGGATGTCCATGGCGTCGTTCCTTCCGGTCGGGACCCGGTCGATCGATCGGGTCGTTCACCATGGCGTCGCCGCGCGGCATCCGTTCTCGACATCGCCCGCAGAAATTCTCCGAGCCGTGTCGAGAACGGCGTCGAGCCGCCGACGCTATCGTGAGGGCGAGCCGACGGAGCACGCCTCACCGAGGAGGGATCCCATGCGATACATGTGCCTGATGAAGTCCAGCGAGTCGAACGGCGAGACCCCGCCCGCCGTGTACGAGGCGATGGCGGAGTACGACCGCTGGGGCCGTGCGAACGGCGTGCTGATCGACAGCCAGGGACTGCTGCCGAGCGAGGCCGGCGCGATCGTCTCGCTCGTCGACGGGAACATCAAGGCCGTCGACGGGCCGTTCACCGAGGCGAAGGAGCTCGTCGGCGGCTACGCCGTCATCGAGGTCCGCTCGTACGAGGAGGCGCTCGAGCTCGGGCGGCGACTCATGCAGATCCACAAGGACCACTGGCCCGGCTTCGAGGGCAGTGTGGAGATCCGGCAGATCGCGGAGTTCTGACCCGCCCGACGCTTGCACCCGCGCGGCGCGCGTGGTCTCATGCTCGCGTGGGCGACGAGACGACGCGCGCCGCGATCGAGGCCGTCTGGCGGCTCGAGTCGACGCGGCTCATCGCCGCGCTCGTGCGCATCGTGCGCGACGTGGGCCTCGCCGAGGACGTCGCGCAGGACGCGATCGTCGCGGCGCTCGCCCAGTGGCCCTCCTCCGGCATCCCCGACAACCCGGGAGCCTGGCTCATGACCACGGCGAAGCGCCGCGCCGTCGATGCGTTCCGACAGCGCGCCCGCAACGACGAGACCGCGGCGGCGCTCGCCCGCGAGCTCTCGGAGGGGGTCGAGGAGGATCCGACTACCGGGATCGACCACGTCGAGGACGACGTGCTGCGCCTCATGTTCATCTGCTGCCACCCGGCGCTCACGTCGGAGGCGCAGACCACGCTCACGCTGAAGCTCGTCGCGGGCCTCTCGACCCGCGAGATCGCCCGGGCGTACCTCGCACCCGAGGCGACCATCGCCCAGCGCGTCTCGCGGGCCAAGCGCACGCTCGCCGAGGCCGGCGCGGCGATCGAGGAGCCGAGCGGCCCCGAGCGCGCCGAGCGTCTGGAGACCGTGCTCGGCGTCGTCTACCTCCTCTTCAACGAGGGCTACTCGGCCACCGAGGGCGACGACTGGATGCGCCCCGCGCTCTGCGACGAGGCCGTGCGGCTCGGCCGCATCCTCACGGCACTCGTGCCCGACGATCCGGAGGTCCACGGCCTGGCCGCCCTCATGGAGCTGCAGTCGTCGCGGCTCGCCGCGCGCGCAGGACCCGACGGCGAGCCGATCCTGCTCGACGCCCAGGACCGCGGGCGGTGGGATGGCGCGCGCATCCGCCGCGGGCTCGACGCCCTCGCCCGGGCCGACGCGCTCCTGGCGGCCGCCGGCCCCGGCGTCGACGCCGGCCCGTACGCGCTGCAGGCGATGATCGCCGCGGAGCACGCGCGCGCGGCATCCGTCGACGACACCGACTGGGACCGGGTCGCCGAGCTCTACGAGCGCCTCGGGCGCCGCACGGGCTCGCCCGTTGCCGAGCTCAACCGTGCGGTGGCGCTCGGACGGGCGCGCGGACCCGCAGCCGGGCTCGCGCTGCTCGACCAGCTCGACGACGTGCCCGCGCTGCGCGGCTACCACCTCGTGCCGAGCGTGCGCGGCGACCTCTACGAACGGCAGGGCCGCGTCGCCGAGGCGGCGGCGGAGTTCGAGCGCGCGGCGGCGATGACCGCGAACGCGCGCGAGCGGCAATTGCTGCTGCGTCGCGCGGACGCCGCGCGGGCGAGCACGTCGCCGGCCTGACCGGGCCGTGGATGCGCCTCGCGCGTCAGCTCCGCACCCGTGCCCGAGATCGTCGGAACACCGGTTCGGCTGACGCCAGCTCGGATGCCGTCGCGATCCGGAACGGCCCCGCCGGCGCCGCCTCGACCGCGTGCCGCCCCTCTCCGCGCGTGGCGATGAGCGATGCCCCGATCGACACCGCGATGA
>DASTQT010000176.1:0-2387 GCA_035761605.1 Agromyces sp.
GGCGCTGCCCGTCTACCGGACCTACGGCCGCTCGCCCGCCGACGAGGCCGTGTGGGACGAGGCGGGCGTCGGGTGGCTGCGCGACGCGCCCGACGCGTTCCTGCGTCGCTTCCAGCAGACCACGCCGCCGGTGATGGCCAAGGGCGTCGAGGACACGGCGTTCTACCGCTTCACGCGGCTGGGCTCGCTCACCGAGGTCGGCGGCGACCCGTCGGAGTTCGCGATCGACGTCGGCGAGTTCCACGCGCGGCAGCTGCGGCGACTCGCGGCGTGGCCGCACTCGATGACGACCCTCTCGACGCACGACACCAAGCGCGGCGAGGACGTGCGGGCGCGGATCGACGTCCTCGCCGAGATCCCCGAACGCTGGTCGATCGAGCTCGAGGGGCTCCGCGCGACCGCGGGCTCGACGGGCGACGGCCCGTTCGACGCGCTCCTCTGGCAGGCGATCGTCGGCGCCTGGCCGTTGAGCCGGGAACGCGCGCACGCGTACGCCGAGAAGGCCTCGCGCGAGGCATCCGTCTCGACGCACTGGACCGCGCCCGACGAGGCGTTCGAGCGGCGCATGCACGAGGTGATCGACCGGGCGTTCGACGTGCCGGCCGTGCGCGAACGCGTGGACGCGTTCGTCGCGTGGCTCGCGCCGGCTGGCTGGTCGAACTCGCTGTCGGCGAAGCTGCTGCAGCTGACCATGCCGGGCGTGCCCGACGTCTACCAGGGCAGCGAACTCTGGGAGACGAGCCTCGTCGACCCCGACAACCGCCGGCCGGTCGACTTCGACCTCAGGCGGCGGATGTTGGGCGACCTCGACGACGGGTTCGAACGCGGAGCACTGCCGCCGGTCGACGGGACGGCGGCCGCGAAGCTGCTCGTGACCTCGCGTGCCCTGCGGCTCCGCCGCGACCGGCCCGAGTGGTTCACGCGATACCGGCCGCTCGAGGTGGCGGATTTCGCCTCGCGGCACGCGATCGCGTTCGACCGCGGCGGGGCCGTGACGGTCGCGACGCGCCTGCCGGTGGGGCTGGCGGCGCGCGTGGGCGCGGCGCCGTCGGGTGCGGCTCCGACCGGAGCGTGGGGCGACACCGTGGTGCTCGTGCCGCGGCGTCCGATGGTCGACGCGCTGACCGGTCGACGGCACGACGGCGGCGCGATCCCGCTCGCGGACCTGCTCGCGACGTATCCCGTCGCGCTCCTCGTTCCCGCCGACTCCGAGGGAGCCCGATGACCGTCGAGGTGTGGGCGCCGATCCCGGATCGCGTCGCGCTGCGGCGGCCGGGGCATCCGGATGTCGCGATGGACCGTGCCGACGGCGGCCGGTGGCGTGCCGCCGTCGACCTCGCGCCCGGCGACGAATACGGCTTCGTGCTCGACGACGACGACCGGGCCCTCCCCGACCCGCGGTCGCTGCGGCAGCCGCGCGGCGTGCACGAGGCGAGTGCGGCGTTCGACCCCGGCGCGCACGAGTGGGCGGATGCCGCGTGGACCGGGCGCCAGCTCGCGGGCGGCGTGGTCTACGAGCTGCACGTCGGCACGTTCACGCCCGACGGCACGCTCGACTCCGCGACCGACCGGCTCGACCACCTCGTCGACCTCGGCATCGACTTCGTCGAGCTGCTCCCGGTCAACGCGTTCAACGGCACGCACAACTGGGGCTACGACGGCGTGCTGTGGTACGCCGTGCACGAGGCATACGGCGGGCCGGCCGCGTACCAGCGGTTCGTCGACGCGTGCCACGCACGCGGCCTGGCGGTCATCCAGGACGTCGTGTACAACCACCTCGGGCCGAGCGGCAACTACCTGCCGCGGTTCGGGCCGTACCTGCGCACCGCCGAACGCAACACGTGGGGCGACTCGGTCAACCTCGACGAGCCCGAGGTGCGCCGCTTCATCGTCGACAACGCGATGATGTGGCTGCGCGACTTCCACGTCGACGGCCTGCGGCTCGATGCGGTGCACGCGCTGCGCGACGGTTCGGAGCGGCACATCCTGCGGGAGCTCGCCGAGCACGCCGACGCGCTCTCGGCGCACCTCGGCCGGCCGCTCACGCTCATCGCCGAATCCGACCTCAACGACCCGACGCTCATCATGCCGCGCGAGGCCGGCGGTTACGGCCTCACCGCGCAGTGGAGCGACGACCACCACCACGCGATGCACGTGGGGCTCACGGGCGAGACCGTCGGGTACTACGCCGACTTCGCCCCGCTCGACGCACTCGTCAAGACCACGACGGGCGGGTTCTTCCACGACGGCACGTTCTCGTCGTTCCGCGGTCGCGACCACGGCGTCCCCGTCGACCGCGCCGTCCCGACGTGGCGGCTGGTGACGTTCACGCAGGACCACGACCAGGTCGGGAACCGCGCCGCGGGCGACCGCCTCTCGCAGACCCT
>DASTQT010000177.1:0-3446 GCA_035761605.1 Agromyces sp.
GCGTGCGGGGCGTGGGCGCCTCGCTCGCGCGCTCGTCGCGCTGGAATCGCGTGCCCGCGTACCTGGCGAACGCCTCGTCGACCGTGAGCCTCACGGTGCAGGTCGAGTCGGCGGCGGCCGTCGCCGCAGTCGACGAGATCCTCGCGGTCGACGGCGTCGACGCGATCTTCGTCGGGCCGGCCGACCTTGCCGCGTCGATGGGCCGGCTCGGGGAGCCGTCGCATCCGGAGGTCGTCGAGGCCGTGCACACGGCGCTGCGCGCGGCGGTCGCCGCGGGCAAGCCGGCCGGCGTGAACGCGTTCGTGCCCGAGGAGGCCGAGCACTACCTCGCGGCGGGCGCGTCGTTCGTCGCGGTCGGCGCCGACGTGGCGATCCTCGCCCGGGCGTCGGAGGCGCTGGCCGACCGGTTCATCGGCGGCGCAGGTCCGGCGGATGGCGCGCCCCGCGCCTCCTACTGACGACCGCTTGCGCCATCCCGACAGATCGTATACGATTTCAGATACGAAGAGACGAGGACGCTCCATGGCCATCGACGGCATCGCCACGCCCGGCAAGATCATCGCCGTGCACCTCAACTATCCGTCGCGCGCCGCGCAGCGGGGCCGCACCCCGGCCGCGCCCAGCTACTTCTTCAAGCCCGCGAGCTCGCTCGCGGCGACGGGCAGCACGCTCGAGCGCCCGGCCGGAACCGAGCTGCTCGCGTTCGAGGGCGAGATCGCGATCGTCATCGGCGAACCCGGCCGCCGCATCGCACCCGCCGATGCGTGGTCGCACGTGGCCGCCGTCACGGCCGCGAACGACTTCGGCCTGTACGACCTGCGCGCCGCCGACAAGGGATCGAACGTGCGCTCGAAGGGCGGCGACGGCTTCACGCCGATCGGACCCGCGCTGATCCCCGCCGCCGACGTCGCCCCCGACGCCCTGCGCGTGCGCACCTGGGTCAACGGCGAGCTCGTGCAGGACGACACCAGCGACACCCTGCTCTTCCCCTTCGCGCAGCTCATCGCCGACCTCTCGCAGCTCATGACGCTCGAGACCGGCGACATCATCCTCACGGGCACGCCCGCGGGCTCGTCCGTCGTCGTCCCCGGCGACGTCGTCGAGGTCGAGGTCGACGCACCGGGTGCCGCGGGCTCGCCCAGTTCCGGACGGCTCGTGACGCACATCACGCAGGGCTCCGCGCCGTTCGGCGACCACGGCACCGAACCTGCGGTCGACGACCTGCAGCGGGTCGAGGCCTGGGGGTCCGAAGCCGAGCTCGCGGCGGCGGTCGCGGCGGGGCGGGCGGTCGCGGCGGGCGCCGGGTCTCGAGACGGCGCTGACGCGCCTCCTCGACCCGCAGAAGCGTTCGAACTCAGCGACGACGTGCGTGAACGCCTCGGCCGCGTCGGCGTCGCGACCCTCTCGGTCGCCATGCGCAAGCGCGGCTACCACGACGTGGTCGTCGAGGGCGTGCACCGGCTTCGCCCCGGAGCCCGGATGGTCGGCCGTGCGCGGACGCTCCGGCTCATCCCCCACCGGCCCGACCTGTTCGCCTCGCACGGCGGCGGCTTCAACGCGCAGAAGCGCGCGTTCGACGCCGTCGAGCCCGGCGAGGTGCTCGTCGTCGAGGCCCGCGGCGAGCGCCGCACCGGCACCGTCGGCGACGTGCTCGCGCTGCGCGCCAAGGTGCGCGGCGCCGCCGGCGTCGTCACCGACGGCGGCGTGCGCGACGCCGACGCGGTCGCCGAGATCGGCCTGCCCGTGTTCTCGCAGGGCCCGCACCCCGCGGTGCTCGGCCGCCGGCACGTGCCGTGGGAGACCGACGTGACCGTCGCGTGCGGCGGCGCGGCCGTGCAGCCCGGCGACGTGATCGTCGGCGACGGCGACGGCGTGATCGTGATCCCCCCGCCCCTGGTCGAGGACGTGCTCGCCGAGTGCGAGGCGCAGGAGCGCGAAGAGGAGTGGGTCGCCGAGCAGGTCGCGGGCGGGGCCGCCGTCGACGGCCTGTTCCCGATGAACGCGGAATGGCGGGCGCGCTACGAACGTGAGGTGGAGGGCCGATGAGCGCCGAGAGCAAGTCCCAGCGGGCGTACCGCTTCCTCCGCGAGCGCATCGACGACGGCCGGTACGTGCCCGGCTACCGGCTCGTCCTCGCGCAGATCGCGTCCGAGCTCGACGTCTCGGTCGTGCCCGTGCGCGAGGCCATCCGCCGCCTCGAGGCCGAGGGGCTTGTGACGTTCGTGCGCAACGTCGGCGCGCAGGTCGCGCTGCAGCAGGAGGCTGAGTACCTGCACACCATGCAGACGCTCGCGCTCGTCGAGGGATTCGCGACCAGCATCTCCGCGCCCTACCTCACGGCCGAGCACATCGCCCGGGCCCGCGAGGTCAACGAGCGGATGCGGCGCACGCTCGACGACTTCGACCCGCACCGAATCACGGAGCTCAACCTCGAGTTCCACGCGGTGCTCTTCGAGGAGTGCCCCAACCCGCACGTGCTCGACCTCGTGCACCGCGGGTGGAACCGCATGCGCGTGCTCCGGGACTCCTCGTTCAGCTTCGTCCCCGGCCGCGCGCGCGACTCCGTCGACGAGCACGCCCGGATCGTCGACCTCATCGAGCAGGGCGCCGCCCCGCTCGAGATCGAGCTCGCCGCACGCGAGCACCGCACCGCCACGCTCGACGCGGTGCTGGCCTACCAGGCGTCGCAGAAGCCGCCTGCCACCGAGATCGCCGGCACGCCCGTCGGCGTCGAATCCTGAGAAGGACCACGCATGACCCACCACATCCCCGAGGGCCTGCCCGACCGCATCCGTCACTACATCGACGGCGAGTTCGTCGACTCGATCGGCGGCGAGACGTTCGACGTGCTCGACCCGGTGTCGAACGAGACGTACGTGCAGGCCGCCGCCGGCCAGAAGGCCGACATCGACCGCGCCGTCGCCGCGGCCAAGCGCGCCTTCGACGAGGGCCCGTGGCCGCGGATGCTGCCGCGCGAGCGCTCGCGCGTGCTGCACCGCATCGCCGACGCCGTCGAGGCGCAGGACGCCCGCCTCGCCGAGCTCGAGACGTTCGACACGGGCCTGCCCATCACGCAGGCGCTCGGCCAGGCGCGGCGCGCGGCCGAGAACTTCCGCTTCTTCGCGGACCTGATCGTCGCCCAGGCCGACGACACGTACAAGGTGCCCGGCCGGCAGGTGAACTACGTCAACCGCAAGCCGATCGGCGTCGCGGGCCTCATCACGCCGTGGAACACGCCGTTCATGCTCGAGTCGTGGAAGCTCGCGCCCGCGATCGCGACCGGCAACACGGTCGTGCTGAAGCCCGCCGAGTTCACGCCGCTGTCGGCGTCGCTGTGGGCCTCGATCTTCGAAGGGGCAGGCCTTCCCAAGGGCGTGTTCAACCTCGTCAACGGCCTCGGCGAGGAGGCGGGCGACGCGCTGGTGAAGCATCCGGATGTCCCGCTC
>DASTQT010000178.1:0-4883 GCA_035761605.1 Agromyces sp.
CGATGCACGAACGCGGCGCGCTCACCGACGACACGCTCGTCGTCACCGTCATGTCGAACCTCGGCCTGAAGCGCGCGATGGCCGAACGCGGCATCCGAGTGGTCGAGACCAAGGTCGGCGACCGGTACGTGCTCGAGGCCCTGGGCGAGGGCGGCTACGCGCTCGGCGGCGAGCAGTCGGGCCACGTGATCATGTCCGAGTTCGCCACGACGGGCGACGGCGTGCTCACGGGCCTGCACCTGGCAGCCGAGATGGCGCGTACGGGCAGGTCGCTCGCCGAGCTCGCCTCCGTGATGACCGTGTACCCGCAGGTCCTCGTCAACGTCCGAGGCGTCGACCACCATGCCATGAACGACGATGCGGCGATCGCTGCCGCGGTGCGCGAGGTCGAGGTCGAGCTCGGCGACTCCGGTCGCGTGCTGCTCCGCCCGTCCGGCACCGAGCCGATGGTGCGCGTCATGGTCGAGGCCGCAGACCAGGCCACCGCCGAGGCGCACGCGAGCCGACTCGCCGACGTCGTTCGGGACCGCCTGGCCAACTGACCGGCGCCATCCGGCGACGAGCGGATGCCGCGGCATCCGCCCGCCCGCGTACTCAGAGCTTGCGCAGCAGCACGCTCGAGACCGCATGGTCGGCGCCCTTGCGGAGCACCAGGGACGCGCGCGAGCGCGTGGGACGGATGTTCTGCAGCAGGTTCGGCTCGTTGATCGCCTGCCAGATCGAGCGGGCGCGCGCCCGCGCCTCGTCCTCGGTGAGGCTCGCGTAGCGGTGGAAGTACGACCGCGGGTTCGCGAACGCGCCCCGCTGCAGCTTCAGGAACCGCTCCTCGTACCAGCGCGCGATGTCGCTCGTGCGCGCGTCGACGTAGATCGTGAAGTCGAACAGGTCGCTCACGGCCAGCCGGTGGCCGGGACCGGGCGGCTGGAGCACGTTGAGCCCTTCGACGATGAGCACGTCGGGGCGGCGGACCGTGATCTGCGCGTCGGACACGATGTCGTACGCGAGGTGCGAGTAGAACGGCGCGCGCACCTCGGGGGCGCCGGACTTCACGGCGCTCACGAACCGCAGCAGCGCGCGCCGGTCGTACGACTCGGGGAACCCCTTGCGCGCCATGAGGCCGCGCCGCTCGAGCTCGGCGTTCGGGAACAGGAAGCCGTCGGTGGTGATGAGCTCGACGCGCGGCGTGTGCTCCCAGCGGGCGAGGAGCTCACGGAGCAGCCGCGCGATCGTCGACTTGCCCACGGCGACCGAGCCCGCGACGCCGATCACGAACGGCGTCGACTCGAAACGGTCGCGGAGGAACGTGCTCGTGACTTCGTGCAGCGCCTTCGTGCCGCCGACGTAGAGGTTGAGGAGCCGGCTCAGGGGCAGGTAGACCTCGGCCACCTCGTTGAGGTCGAGCGGTTCGCCGAGCCCTCGGAGCTGCACGATCTCGGTCTCGCGGAGGGGCGACGGCATCGACGGCGCGAGTTCGGCCCAGTCTGCGCGGCCGAGCTCGATGAAGGGCGAGACGTTCGCCGTGTGCGTCGACTGGCTCTGCGGATCGGGCACCGGGACAGTCTATTCACTCCTGGGACCTCGGGACGGGCGTTCAGGATCGCGCCGGTAGGATCGACCCCATGTGTGGAATCGTCGGATACGTCGGAGAGCGCAACAGCCTCGACGTGCTCATGGGTGGCCTGCGCCGTCTCGAATACCGTGGTTACGACTCGGCCGGCGTCGCCGTCGTCGATGACGAGGGCGACCTCGAGTTCGCCAAGCGCGCGGGCAAGCTCCAGGTGCTCGCCGACGAACTCGAACGTCACCCGATCCACCGCGGCGGAACCGGCATCGGGCACACCCGCTGGGCCACGCACGGCGGCCCGACCGACCGCAACGCGCACCCGCACCTGGCGGATGACGACCGGCTCGCGCTCATCCACAACGGCATCATCGAGAACTTCGCCGAGCTGAAGGAGGAGCTCGTCGCCGACGGCTTCGAGTTCCGCAGCGAGACCGACACCGAGGTCGCCGCGGTGCTCCTCGGCAAGCTGTACCGCGAGACCGGCGACCTGCGCGAGGCGTTCCGACGCGCCGTCAGCCGCCTCGAGGGTGCGTTCACGCTGCTGGCCGTCCACAAGGACGAGCCCGGGCTCGTCGTGGGCGCGCGCCGCAACTCGCCGCTGGTGATCGGCCTCGGCGAGAACGAGAACTTCCTCGGGTCGGATGTCGCGGCCTTCGTCGAGTTCACCAAGCGCGCCGTCGCGATCGGCCAGGACCAGATCGTCGCCATCACCGCGGCAGGCGTCACCGTGACCGACTTCGACGGCAACCCCGTCGAGGTCGAGCCGTTCGACGTCGCGTGGGACGCCTCCGCAGCCGAGAAGGGCGGCTGGTCCTCGTTCATGGCGAAGGAGGTCGCCGAGCAGCCCGACGCCGTGGCGAACACGATCCGGGGCCGCATCGTCGACGGCACGGTCTCGGTGCCCGAGCTCGACGCGTTCGGCGACGACGCGCTGCGCGCCGTCCGTCGCATCACGGTCATCGCGTGCGGCACCGCCGCCTACGCGGGCATGGTCGCCAAGTACGCGATCGAGCAGTGGGCGCGCATCCCCGTCGAGGTCGAGCTGAGCCACGAGTTCCGCTACCGGGAGCCGGTGCTCGACGACGGCACGCTCGTCGTGTCGATCAGCCAGTCCGGCGAGACGATGGACACGCTCATGGCCGTGAAGTACGCGCGCGAGCAGGGCGCGAAGGCCATCTCGATCTGCAACACGCAGGGCGCGACGATCCCCCGCGAATCCGACGCAGCGGTGTACACGCACGCCGGTCCCGAGGTCGCGGTCGCCTCGACCAAGGCGTTCGTGGCGCAGATCACGGCCCTGTACCTGTTCGGCCTGCACCTGGCCCGCGTGCGCGGCACGCTCTCCGAGGCCGAGCTCGCGGCGCAGGTCGAGGAGCTGCAGGCGGTCCCCGCGAAGATCGCGACCGTCCTGGAGCAGGGCGAGCGGGTCGGCGAGCTCGCGCACTGGATGTCCGACACCCGTTCGGTGCTGTTCCTCGGCCGTCACGTCGGCTACCCGATCGCGCTCGAGGGTGCGCTGAAGCTCAAGGAGCTCGCGTACATCCACGCCGAGGGCTTCGCGGCGGGCGAGCTGAAGCACGGGCCGATCGCGCTGATCGAGCCCGGCCAGCCCGTGTTCGTCGTGGTGCCGAGCCCGCGCGGCTCGGCGACGCTGCACCCGAAGGTGGTCTCGAACATCCAGGAGATCCGCGCTCGTGGCGCTCGCGTCATCGCGATCGCCGAGGCGGGGGATGCCGCGGTGCTGCCGTACGCCGACGAGGTGATCCGCATCCCGCTGGCCGGCCCGCTCTTCGAGCCGCTGCTCGCAGTCGTGCCGTTGCAGATCTTCGCGATGGAGCTCTCGCAGGCGAAGGGGCTCGACGTCGACCAGCCGAGGAACCTGGCGAAGTCGGTCACCGTCGAGTGAGTCCGCTCGGCCCGCCCGCTGCCGCGGCGGGCCGGATGCGGGAGACTCGAGTCGTGGATTCGTGGAGGATCGCGTGATCGCGGGCATCGGCATCGACGTGGTCGACATCGTGCGCTTCGAGCGCTCGCTCGAGCGGACGCCGTCGCTGCGTGACCGGTTGTTCGCTGAGAGCGAACGCCATCGTCCTGCCCGCTCGCTCGCGGCGCGGTTCGCCGCGAAGGAGGCGCTCATCAAGGCGCTGGGCGGGCACGCCGTGATCCGATGGCACGACATGCGCATCGTGCAGGACGAGGACGGCAATCCCGACTTCGAGCTCTCCGGGGCGCTGTCGTCGCACGTCGCCGCCCTCGGCATCGATCGCGTGCACCTCTCGATGAGCCACGACGCCGGGATCGCGAGCGCGTTCGTCGTGCTCGAGCGGGCGGTCGGCTCGGCGGCGTCCTCGCGAGAGCTGCTCGCGCACCCCGGCGATGAGGAGGCCCGGTGAGTTCCCGCCACGTGCTCGCACCCTTCCGCGAGGCGGTCGTCGACCTCGGCGCGGTCCGGCACAACGTGCGGCACCTCGGCGAGACCGTGCGTCCCGCGCGTGTCATGGCCGTCGTGAAGGCCGACGCGTACGGTCACGGCGCCGAGGCGGTCGCGCGTGCAGCGCTCGAGGGCGGGGCCGGATGGCTCGGGGTCGCCGACCTCGACGAGGCGATCGCCCTGCGCGGGGCCGGCATCGAGGCGCCCCTCCTCGCCTGGCTGCACGACCCCGCCGCACGCTTCGGGCCGGCGGTCGCGCGCGACATCGACCTCGGGGTCTCGTCGATCGAGCAGCTCGAGGCGATGGCGGATGCCGCGGCCGCCGTCGGTCGCCTCGCGAACGTGCACCTCAAGCTCGACACGGGCCTCAGCCGCAACGGCATCGCCGAGGCCGACTGGTCCGTCGTCGTCGCCCGGGCCGCGGAGCTCGAGCGCGACGGACGCGTGCACGTGCGCGGCCTCTTCAGCCACCTCTCGAACACCTCGCCCGAGGAGGACGCCGCGCAACTCGCGGCGTTCCTCCGCGGCGTCGCGGAGGCCGAAGCCGCCGGGCTCTCGCCCGAGCTGCGCCACCTCGCCTCCACGGCTGCGGCCATCCGCCTGCCCGAGGCCCGGCTCGACATGGTGCGCATCGGCATCGGCCTGTACGGCATCCCGCCCTACGGCGACGGCACGACCGCTGCCGAGCTCGGGCTGCGCCCGGCGATGACCCTGCGCGGCCGTATCGCCGCGGTCCGCCGCGTCGAGCCGGGAACCGGCGCCTCGTACGGCTACGCGTGGCGGGCCGATCGGGTCACCACGCTCGCGCTGGTGCCGCTCGGCTACGCCGACGGCGTCCCGAGGCAGGCCTCCGGCCGGGCCGAGGTCGCCATCGCGGGCGTGCGGCAC
>DASTQT010000179.1:0-3219 GCA_035761605.1 Agromyces sp.
CGAGCCTGGACGTACGCCAACATCGACCAGCAGAAGCGCTCGTTCAAGCAGTACGCGCCGTCGTTCGACTGGACCCGCGAGCTCCACACGAGCGACCCCGAGTACTACAAGTGGAACCAGTGGCTGTTCCTGAAGCTGTACGAGAAGGGCATCGCCTACCGCAAGGCAGGCCTCGTGAACTGGTGCCCCGTCGACCAGACCGTGCTCGCCAACGAGCAGGTGATCGACGGCCACTGCGAGCGCTGCGGCGCCGTCGTGACGAAGAAGGCGCTGACGCAGTGGTACTTCCGCGTCACCGACTACGCCGACCGCCTGCTCGACGACCTGAACCAGCTCGAGGGCAAGTGGCCGTCGAAGGTGCTCACGATGCAGCGCAACTGGATCGGCCGCTCGGCGGGCGCCGACGTCGACTTCGCGATCGAGGGCCGTGACGAGCCGGTCACGGTTTTCACGACGCGTCCCGACACGCTGTACGGCGCGACGTTCATGGTCGTGGCGCCCGACTCCGAGCTGGCGGCCGAGCTCGCCGCGGGCGCCTCGGAGGATGTGCGCGCTCGGTTCGGGCAGTACCTCGAGTCCGTCCGTGCCGAGAGCGACATCGACCGGCTCGCGACCGACCGCCCCAAGACCGGCGTGTTCCTCGAGCGGTATGCGACCAACCCGCTGAACGGCGAGCGCCTGCCGATCTGGGCCGCCGACTACGTGCTCGCCGACTACGGGCACGGCGCGATCATGGCGGTGCCGGCGCACGACCAGCGCGACCTCGACTTCGCGCGTGCGTTCGAGCTGCCGGTGCGCGTGGTCGTCGACACGAACGCGCCCGTCACGGGCGTCATCCCGGTGATCCCGGTCGACGAGCAGGGCGTGCCGCTGCCGTTGGAGGAGCTGCCCGAGCTCGACCCGGCGAACACGGGCGTCGCGCTCGCGGGAGACGGCCGCCTCATGAACTCGGGGCCGCTCAACGGCCTCAGCAAGTCCAACGCGATCCGTCGCGCCATCGAGCTGCTCGATGAGAAGGGCGTCGGCCGCGCCGCGAAGAACTACCGGCTGCGCGACTGGCTGATCTCCCGCCAGCGGTACTGGGGCACCCCGATCCCGATCATCCACTGCGACGAGTGCGGCGAGGTGCCCGTGCCCGAGGCCGACCTGCCGGTGCGGCTGCCGGATGCCGCGGGGCTCGACCTCAGCCCGAAGGGCGCGAGCCCGCTCGGGGCGGCCGAGGAGTGGTCGCGCGTCGCGTGCCCGAACTGCGGCGGCGAGGCCCGACGCGACTCGGACACGATGGACACGTTCGTCGACAGCTCCTGGTACTTCCTCCGCTACCTCGACCCGAACGACGACACGCGCGCGTTCGACCCGGCCGAGGCCGAGAAGTGGCTGCCCGTCGACCAGTACGTCGGCGGCGTCGAGCACGCCATCCTGCACCTGCTGTACGCCCGGTTCTTCACCAAGGTGCTGTTCGACCTCGGCTACCTCGGCTTCACCGAGCCGTTCACCTCGCTGCTCAACCAGGGCATGGTGATCATGGACGGCACGAAGATGTCGAAGTCGAAGGGCAACCTCGTCGAGTTCGCGTCCGAGCTGTCGGCGCACGGTGCCGACGCGCTGCGGGTCACGATGGCGTTCGCGGGCCCGCCCGAGGACGACATCGACTGGGCCGACGTGTCGCCGGTGGGTGCGGCGAAGTTCCTCGCGCGCGCCTGGCGGATCTCGGGCGAGGTGACCTCGAGCCCCGACGTCGAGTGGAAGTCGGGCGACCCGGCGCTGCGCCGGGTCACGCACCGCCTGCTCGCCGACGCGCCCGGACTCGCCGAGTCGTTCAAGTTCAACGTCATCGTCGCCCGCCTGATGGAGCTCGTCAACGCGACCCGCAAGGCCATCGACTCCGGTCCCGGCGCGGGCGACGCGGCGGTCCGCGAGGCGGCCGAGGTCACCGCGATGATCCTCGACCTGTTCGCACCGTTCACCGCGGAGGACATGTGGCAGCGACTCGGCTACGAGCCCACCGTGGCGAACGTCGTGTGGCGCAAGGCCGACCCCGCCCTCCTCGTCGAGGAGTCGGTGACCGCGATCGTGCAGGTCGACGGCAAGGTCCGCGACCGGCTCGAGGTCTCGCCGAAGATCGGCGCCGACGAGCTCGAGGCGCTCGCGCGCGCGTCGGCCGCGGTCGCGCGGTCGGTCGGCGAGCGCGAGATCGCGAACGTGATCGTGCGTGCGCCGAAGCTCGTGAACATCGCGACGCGGGGCTGACGACCGGTCCTCCACAGGCGGCGCTCGCGCGCGTTCGCGCACGGGAGACGCCGGGCGGCTGATCCCGGGCCGGGCGCGGACGTAGCGTTCGGGTCATGCCCGAATCCGCCGCCGATCCGCTGGCCGCGCTCGAGGGCGTCCGGGCGCGTCCGCGCGCGCGGATCGCGGTCGGCGCCGCGGTCGTGCTCTTCGTCGCGGCGGTGGCGATCTCGGCCGTGGTCTCGTTCGCATCGGGCGGAGGCGGGACGCAGGGCGAGATCGCCGCGCCGGCCGTATCGGTCGACGACGCGGGGGAGACGGGCTCGGTCGACGCAGGCGCTGCCGACGTCGACGGCGAGCCGCCGATCCTCGTGCACGTGCTCGGGGCCGTCGTCGAGCCCGGCATCGTCGAGCTCGCGCCGGGTGCGCGCGTGGTCGACGCCGTCGCCGCCGCCGGTGGGCTCGCGACCGACGCCGACCCGGGCGGGGTGAACCTCGCGCGGGCACTCGTCGACGGCGAACAGCTCGTCGTGCCGAGGGTCGGCGAGGTGCCGCCGGCCGCGGTCGCCGGTGACGGTGCGGACGCGCCAGGTGCGACGGCGGGTGGTCGCGTGAGCCTGAACCACGCGGATGTCGCGGCGCTCGACACCCTGCCGCGGATCGGCCCCGCGCTCGCGCAACGCATCATCGACTGGCGCGAGGCGAACGGACCATTCACGGACGTGTCGCAACTGCTCGAGGTCGCCGGCATCGGCGACGCGGTCTACTCGGGTCTCGTCGACCTCGTGAGCCTGTGACGTGCGCGCGCACGACCTCCGGCTGCTCGGGCCGGCCGCGGCGACCTGGGCGGCGGCCTGGCTCGCGACCGGCGCGACGGATGCCGCGGTGCCCTCCTGGCTGGCGCCGCTCGCCCTCTGGGGGCTCGCCGGGCTAACGCTGGTCGCAGTGGGCGGCGTGGGCATCCGGTCGTCCGAGCGGAACGACGCGCGC
>DASTQT010000180.1:0-10694 GCA_035761605.1 Agromyces sp.
ACATGCCGCCCGGAGTCCCGCGCGCGGCATCCGAGCAACTCGCCGATCTCTTCCGGCCGCAGTCGCTCGCCTCGTTCGGCGACGAGGTCTCGCGCGTCGCGTGGGCGGTGAAGCCCGCGACCTACATCCTCACCGAGAACGACGGGGTCGTCTCGCCTGCGCTCCAGGAGTCGCTCGCCGTGCGCTGCGGTGCGGAGATCGTCCGCATCCCGCACGGTCACGCGCCGTTCCAGGAGGACCCCGCCGGCTTCGCGGACCTGCTCGAGCGCGTCGCCTCGCTCTCGTCCGTCGTGAACTGAACGCCCCATTCGACCGACCATCCCGGATCGACGACCGTACCCCCACTCAGAGAAGAGCATGACGATGACCCTCACCGAAACCCAGACCGCCGCATCCACCGCCGCCCTCCCGCCCGGACGACTCTTCATCGGCGGGCAATGGCGGGACGCCTCGGACGGCGGCCGCATGGACGTGATCGCCCCCGCGACGGGGAGGAAGCTCACCGACGTCGCGAAGGCGACGACCGCCGACGTCGATGCCGCGGTCGCGGCCGCGCGCGCCGCGTTCGACTCGGGAGTGTGGTCGGGACTGTCCAGTCGCGAACGGGCGCGGATCCTGCAGCGCGCCTATGAGCTCATGCGCGAACGCTCAGAGGAGCTCGCCCACGCGGAGAGCGCGAACGTCGGCAAGCCGATCACCTTCGCCCGGGTCGTCGACGTCAACAACGCCGCTGAGCTGTACGAGTACTACGCGAGCCTCGGGCACCACCTCGACGGCTCGGTGCGCGAGAGCACCGGCAACACGCACGTCTACGTCAAGAAGGAGCCGATCGGCGTCGTCGCGGCGATCACGCCGTTCAACTTCCCGCTCATCCTGTCGAGCACGAAGATCGCCCCCGCGCTCATCGCCGGCAACACGATCGTGCACAAGCCGGCGAGCGACACCCCGCTGAGCGCGCTGCTGATGGCGCAGATCCTGCAGGAGGCCGGCGTGCCGGACGGCGTCTTCAACGTCGTGACCGGCGCGGGGGCGGTGATCGGCGATCACCTCGTCGCCCATCCGGGCGTCGACAAGGTCGCCTTCACCGGCTCGACCGAGATCGGCGCGCACGCGGCGCAGCTCGCTGGCAGCACCCTCAAGCCGTTCACCGCCGAACTCGGCGGCAACGCCGCCAACATCCTCTTCGCGGATGCGGACTTGAACACGGCGATGCACACCGTCATCGCCGCATTCGTCTTCAACTCCGGGCAGTTCTGCATGGCGGGACCCCGGCTCCTCGTCGAACGTCCGATCTACGAGGTCGTGCTCGGAATCCTCGCCGACGCGGTGCCGCAGGTTCCCTTCGGGGACATCACGGATCCCGAGACGGTGATCGGGCCGCTCGCGAGCGCGACCCAGCTCGAGAAGGTCGCGGCGATGGTCGACCGTGCGAAGGTGGACGGCGCCCGGGTGATCGCGGGAGGCGAGGAGTCCGAGCTCGACGGCTTCTACTACCTTCCGACGGTGCTCGCCGACCTCGCCGCCGACGCCGAGGCCGTGGCGGAGGAGGTCTTCGGCCCGGTTCTCACCGTGCAGCCCTTCGACACCGAAGAGGAGGCGATCCAGCTCGCAAACTCGACGCGGTACGGGCTCGCAAGCGGCATCCAGACCTCGGATCTGGCGAAGGCGCACCGCGTCGCCGCGCGGCTCGAGGCGGGGATCACCTGGGTGAACGGCTGGGCCCTGCTCGACCCAGCCACCCCCTTCGGCGGGGTCAAGGCCTCGGGATGGGGTCGCGAGGGAGGACCGGAGGCGATGGCCTCGTATCAGCGTTCGCACTCGATGGTGTTCAACCTCGAGCAGGGGGCTGGCCAGTGACCGCGGGACGCGCCGCCGTCCTCGAGGCGCCGGGCGAACTGCTCGTCAGCGTTGTCGAGTTCGCCGACCCCGGACCCGGGGAGGTGCTCGTCAAGCTCGTGGCTTCGGGCCTGTGCCACACCGACCTCGGCGTCATCGCCGGTGGGATCCCCTTCCCCTCGCCGGGGATCATCGGCCACGAGGGCGCCGGAATCGTCGACCGCGTCGGCGAAGGCGTGACCGGCCTCGCCGTCGGCGACAAGGTGCTGCTGAGCTTCACGTCGTGCGGATCGTGCGCGGCGTGCGATGCGGCCCACCCGGCGTATTGCGAGACCTGGCTGCCGAGGAACCTCCTCGGGATGCTCCGGCCGGAGGGCTCGGCGGATGTCACGCGGGGCGGCATCCCCGTCGCGAGCCACTTCTTCGGTCAGTCCTCGTTCGGCCAGTACGCGATCGCCGACGAGCGGTCGGCCGTGAAGGTCGATGCGGACGCGGATCTCACCGTGCTCGCCCCGCTCGGCTGCGGCGTGCTCACCGGTTTCGGGTCGATGTGGAACGTGCTCGATCCCGGGGAGGGCGACATCGTCGCCGTCTACGGTGCCGGCGCCGTCGGGCTGTCGGCGGTCATCGCGGCGGCGCAGCGGGAACCGTCCCAGCTGATCGCGATCGATCTCGTCGACGAGCGGTTGCGGCTCGCGGAGGAGTTCGGCGCGACGGCGACGATCAACGCCGGCACCGAGGACGTCGCCGCGCGGCTCGCCGCGCTGACCGGCGGTCGCGGCGTCAGCCTGAGCTTCGATACCACTGGCAACCCGAGGGTCGCGCGCGGAGCCCTCGATGCCGCCTCGGTGCGCGGCACGGTGCTCGTGTGCGGCGCCCCGCCTCCCGGGACGGAGATCCCCGTCGACATCCAGGGAATCCTCTCCGGGAAGGTGCTGCGCGGGGTCACGATGGGCGACACGGACCCGGCGACGCTCATCCCGCGCCTGATCGCGCTGCACGCCGAGGGGAAGCTGCCGCTCGAACGGCTCGAGAAGCGCTACCCGCTCGACGAGATCGGTCGCGCGGCGGACGACATGCACCACGGCGTCACCGTCAAGCCCGTGATCGTGTTCTGAGCTTGGCGATCGCCACGGCACCAGGCGGCTGAGCACTCGATCCGCACGCGGCTTGCCGCCGGTCCGGTATTCGCAGGTCGAGCCCGTCAGGACAATTGCAGTGCGACCGACCCGCCGTGACCCGCCGCATCCGAACGAATGCGGGAGACGCAGGGACAGATCTTGCTGCGGGCGTCGCGCTGACGCTCGCTGTAGAACACGTCGCGGTGGTCGATGTCGCCATGAATGTCGATGATGCGGGCTTCGCAGAGGCCGCATTCGCCCTTGCGGCAGTCGAAGAGCGGATCGGCTCCCGCCGCCTCGAGCGCCTCGAGCAGCGTCTGATCGCGCGAGACAGTCGTCTCGATGCCGAGAGCCGGGATGCTCACCCGAAATGCCTCCGGTTGGAACCAGCCGCTATTGCCGAATGTCTCGAACCGCAGGTCGGGGGTGCTCCGTCCGGCGGCCGTCCACGCCCGGCGCACCGCATCCATCAGGCGGATCGGCCCGCACAGGTAGACCTCGGCGCGCTCGGGCACGCCGGCGATGAAGTCGGGAACGTCGAGGGTCGTGCCCTCGGCTCCGACGTGCAGCTCGAGCCGGTCGCCGTGGATGGCACGCAGCTCGTCGAGGTAGGCCATCGCTTCACGCGACCGGCCGCAGTAGACGAAGCGGTAGTCGGCACCGGCTGCTTTCAGGGCCGAAGCCATTCCGGCGATCGCGGTGACGCCGATGCCGCCTGCGAGGAGCACATACGCGGGCGCGCCGAACCGCAGCGGGAAGTCCTGCAGAGGCTGGGTCAGGCGCACGCGATCACCGGGCGCGAGGGCATGCATGACCTCGGCGCCGCCCCGGCTCGCCTCCGAGAGGTACACGCTCAGCGCGATGCGGGTGCCGTCGGATGTGGCATCCACCACCGAGTACGACCGCTCGTCACGTGCACCGCGCACGATCATGTCGACGTCGACGTGGGCGCCGGGCTGGACGGGCACGGGCCGCTCGGGCGCGAGCACGATCCGACGGATGCGGCTGGTCAGTGCCACGGACTCGATGACGGTCGCCTGCTGCCAGACCGCCGTGTGCGACGCCGCCATCAGCGGACGGCGATGGGGTCGGCTGCGGGGAAGGCGACGACGTCGGCTGGACGAGCACCATGGTCGGCGACGACGGGGCGGGCGACCGCACCCCGGCCTTCTGCCGCGAGGGCGCGTTCGAGGATGCGCCGCACCCACATGCCGCCGGCATCGATGTTGAGGCTGTAGAACTCGTAGTCGGGGTTCGCGTCGATCGCCTCCTGCTGAGCGATGAGCATCGCTTCGTCTTCGCCGAAGACGCCGTGCACACCGTTGCGCAGCTGCGTGGTGATGAGTTGGCTGTCGAGCCGGTAGTTGCGCTGAAACGACCAGAAGTAGTGCGACGTGCGGTCGGTCTCCGGCGAGATCGTGTTCATGACGTAGCCGTTCACACCCTGGCTTCGATCGCCCTCGGGCGCGCCGGTTCCCGCCTTCGCGACGCCCACGTCGATGCGGATCGTCGACGGCGCCTCGTAGTGGATGATCTGCCACCGGTCGACCTTGCCCGTGAAGCCGGGAAACTTGTCGCGCATGTTCTTCAACCAGAACGGCGGCGGATCGATGCCAAGCATCCAACGCTCGACGGTGACGGTCGTGTCGGTGTGGGTCGTGACGAACTCGGACTCGCTGAGCTCCTCCTGGCCGATGCTCGACGTGTGCACGAACTCCTCGTGCGTGAGGTCCATGAGGTTGTCGAGCACGAGCTGGTAGTTGCACCGGGCGTGGATCGTCATGCCGTCGCCCGCCCAAGCGGGGTCGATCATCTGCTGCATGTCGGGGATGCGGGCGGGGTCTGCGAGGGCCGGATCGCCGAGCCAGACCCACACATAGCGGTAGCGGTCGACGATGGGGAACGAGGGCACCATGGCGCTCGGGTTGAGGGTCTCCTGGGCGGGCATCCCGGTGCAGCGGCCGGCCGGGTTGTAGCGAAGGCCGTGGTACGGGCATTGAATGTCCTCCGGGCCCACCGTCTTGCCCATCGACAAGGGCGCAAGGCGGTGCCAGCACGCGTCCGCGAGGGCGACCGGGCGGCCGTCCTCCGTGCGGTAGAGCGCGAGGGGTCGGCCCGCAATCGTACGCGCGAGCGGCTTGCGCGTGATCTCGTAGTCCCATGCGGCGACATACCAGGCGTTGCGTGGGTAGTCGAGGATCTTCGCAGCGGCGGTCTGCATCACGTGACTCCTTCGTCCCTCACTATCTACGAAGATAGATAGTGAAGGGAGAATAGCGTGTCGGAACCGTGCCCGCAAACGAGCAGAATCGACTCATGAGCCTCCGCTACGCGCTCCTGGCCGTTCTCACCGCCCAGCCGATGACCGGGTACGACCTGGCGCGCACCTTCCACGCATCCGTGGGACACGTCTGGAACGCGCCGAACTCGCAGATCTACCCCGAGCTGCACCGCATGGAGAACGACGGACTGATCGTCGGCGAGGACGTCACCTGGGGGTCGCGCGGAACCAAGCGCCGGTATTCGATCACGGATGCCGGAATCGGAGCCTTCCGTGCTTGGATGGCCCAGCCCCTCGACTACGCCCCCGAACGTGATCCCGCCCACCTGAAGGCCGCCTATTTCGAATGGACAGACGCGGATTCCGCCCGCGAGCAGCTGCGCAGGCACGCCGAGCTGTACCGCGAGCGGCGCGGACAGTGGATGGGGCAGCTTGCGCTCGTGCGCGACCGGGAGCATCCGCTCGTGCGGCAACGGTTGAAGATCTTCGACGCCGCAGACCATGACCGAATCGTCGCATTCAAGGCGTTCGCCTACGAGGGCCTCGTGGCGCAGGCCGATCAGGAGATCGCGTGGGCCGAGCGGGGCCTCGCCCTGATCGATTCGCTCGCGGATCATCACGGACGAGTGTGACGCGGTCATCCGACTCGCGGCTGCCGACGGATCCCCGGCCTGAACGACCGCAGCCGGATCCGATCTCCCCGAACCGGGATCGGATCGCCGAAATCGCCGACAACGAGATGGCCGAAGTGATGGCCGGATCGAATCAGGAACCGAACAGCCCCGGCGGATCTTTCAAATCCACCGGGGCTTCGCTGGTCGGGCTGACAGGATTTGAACCTGCGACCCCTTGACCCCCAGTCAAGTGCGCTACCAAGCTGCGCCACAGCCCGATGCCGCCGGCGTTCCCGCCGAAGACAACTTGACCATCATAGCGGCATCGGGAGGGCTGTTCGTGCACGCGGTGCCCTGCGCCAGCCGGTCAGATGTGCTTCCGCACCTCCGCCATGAACCCGGTCGGGTCGTCGACCCAGATCCGCACCTCGTCGACGACCTGCTCGCCGCCCTTCGGCGCCGACCCGGGCAGCCGCACCGGGGTGGGCCGCTCGAGCTCGATCGTGATGACGGTCTCGTCCTGCATCCGCATCGACAGGGTGCGCGCGCCATCCGCTTCGGTGATCTTCGGCGTCTTGGGCTCGTCGACGCGCCGCTCGCGCGCGACCGAGGCGATGTCGTCCCAGGTGAGCCGGATGTCGGCCTCGAGGCCTTCGCGCACGCGGATGCCGTCGGGGCCGACGGTGTGCGGCCGCATGAGGTAGCCGCACAGCAGCCCGAACATCCAGGTCAGCCCCCAGATGCCGAGGATGAGCACGGGGATCCGCACCGCCGGCCAGCGGTGCACGATCAGGTCGAGCACGGGGATCTCCACCGCGGAGAGCACGATGAAGATGATCAGCACCGTCAGCACCGGCTTGTGGTAGCTGAAGCCGGCCGCGCCGGGTGCGATCGCGGGTCGGCGCGCGATGAACCGGCCGATGTTCGCGTAGATGCGCAGCTCGACCTTCAGTGCCCTGAGCGCGAATCGCCCGAGGCGGCGGGCGGCGGATGGCGCGAGCCGCTGCCGCACGTCGGCGGTCACGCGGCGCCGCCCTTGGGGTGGGCCGTCGTGCGCCCTGCCTCCGCGGCGGCGACGAGTTCGCGCAACCGCGCCGCGACCGCGTCGACGCCGCGGACGAACGCGTCGCGATCGGATGGCGCGACCGCGGCGAGCAGCGTCGAGGAGAGCTCCTCGTGGTCGCGCTGCATCTCGCGCATGAGCTCGGTCGCCGAGGGCGTGAGGGTCACGAGCACGGCGCGACGATCGGTCGGATGCGGCGCGCGGGCGACGTAGCCCGCGGTCTCGAGCGCGTCGACGAGCCCGGTGATGTTGCGCGCACTGACCTCGAGTCGCGTGGCGAGCGCCTGCTGGGTGGACGGGCCCGAGTGCGCCAGGTCCCACAGCACGCGCGTGCGCGCCGTCGAGAGCGAGGTGCCGTCGAACTCGCGTGCCATGTCGCGCTGGAACAGCTCGCTGATCTCGAGCAGTCGGTCGAGGACGGTCGGTTCGGGAGACATATGCTGATGATACTTCATCGTTACCGTGCTTCACGGTATCCGATGGCCGCGATCCGGTGACGTCCGTTGGTCCCGCCGCCGCCCATCCCGCGCGGGTACGCTGCCGCGCATGGTGATGCGCAAGCCCGGCCCGCTGCTCGCGTGGTTCAACCGAGCGCCGTCGTACCTGTACCGTGCACACCTCGGCGCCCTGCTCGGTCCCCGACTCGTGATGATCACCACCACCGGACGCACATCCGGCCGGATCCGCCGGACCGTCGTCCAGGTGTACGCGCGCGGCACGACGCCCGGCGGCTCTCAGCCGCCGGTGCTCCACGTGCTCGCGAGCCGCGGACGGCGCAGCGATTGGTACGCCAACGCGACGGCAGCCGGCCGCGTCCGTGTCGACTGGATGGCACGCCACGCGACGGTCGACGTGCAGCGCCTCGATCTCGACGAGCGGGCCGAACTGCTCGCCGACTACGCGCATCGGGAGCCGAAGGCTGCTGCGCTGCTCGTCCGAGCCGTGCTCGACGAGCAGTCCACGGGCGAGGCCGCGCAGGTGCGGCGCCTCGCGACCGCGGTGCGCGCGCTCCGACTCGGCCCGCTGGCGTCGGCCGGAGCGGATGTCGCACCCCCGCGGTAGCGTCGACGACATGGTGAACGATGCGACGACCACCACTGACTCCCTGCGCATCATCCCCGCGGGCGAGGCACCCTTCGCCGACGTCGAGTCGGTCTTCGGTACCAAGGGCGAC
Source organism: Agromyces sp. (assembly GCA_035761605.1). Classification (GTDB taxonomy): domain Bacteria; phylum Actinomycetota; class Actinomycetes; order Actinomycetales; family Microbacteriaceae; genus Agromyces. Next base: position 8,090 of record DASTQT010000180.1, read on the forward strand.
CCGGCGGGGTGCTGGTGCCAGTGGTACAAGCTCCCGCGCGTGCAATTCGATTCCGCGACGCGCGAGGAACTGCGCGAGCGTCTCGCAGCCCAACTCGCCGAGCCGAGCCCGGGGCCCGGTCTTCTCGCCTACGACGGCGACACCCCGGTCGGCTGGTGCGCGGTCGAGCCGCGCCCCGCGCTCGAGCGGCTGCCGTTCAGCCCGGTCGCCTCAGCCTCCCCCGACGACGATTTCGGCGACGCCGACGTGTGGTCGGTGTCGTGTTTCGTGATCCCGCGCGCGTTCCGGCGTCGCGGCGTCGCGGGGGCCCTCGCCGAGGCGGCGGTCGACTACGCCCGCGCCCACGGCGCCCGCGTCATCGAGGCGTACGCGGTCGACCCGGCTGCGCGCACCAAGCCGCCGGCGGCCGACCTCTTCCCCGGCACGGTCTCGATGTTCCTCGCGGCCGGCTTCGACGAGGTCGCACGGCCCAAGCCGCACCGCGTCGTCATGCAACGTCGCCTCGTCGGCTGATCCGATCGGGCGCTCAACGCTTCTTCCATGCGGCGGCGGCCGACCGCAGCTCGTCGATCGCGTCGTCGAGGTGCTTCAGGTGATCGCGGGCGCGTTCGTCGGCGGCGGCAGCGAGCGCTTCGAATGCCGCCGACGGCGCTCCCGCATGCGCCGCGTGCGCACCCGCCCGCCGCACGTGCTCGGCGAACAGCACCTCGTCGCGATGGTCGCCGAGTACGTCATGCAGCTGCTCCCCCGCTTCCGCGAGGCGCGACGCACGGTCGCCGAACAACGCCAGCGGCTCGTCCACGACCGCCTCCGCCGCGTACCGCAGGCGCCGACCCGCCTTCCGCACCTCGTGCAACGCCTCCGGCTCCTGCCCCTTCGCGAGCCGATCCGTGCGCTTCAGCGCCCTCCGGGCGTCGTGTTCGACGAGATCGCCGAGCACCTTCTTCGCCGGGCCGGAGGCGAGGGGCGTGAAGGTCGGCGACGCCAGGAACGACGCGAGAGACTCCCGGCGGGCCTCTGCGCGCGGCATCCCCTGCCGTTCGACGAACCGTGCGTGGGCGAGCAGGTGCGCCTCGATCTCGTCGTCGACGAGTCGCTCTCGAACCGCCGCGGCCTGCTCGGGGTCGGCGACGACGTCTCGGTGCGGATCGTGCTCGGCGGCCTCCTCGAGCGCACGCTCTGCGACCTGGATCCGCACCTCGATGTCCCGCACCGTGCCGAGCTCGCGCCCGAACTCGCCGAACCGGCGCCGCAGCGCCACCGCGGCCGACGGATCGAACAGCGGTCCGAACGCGGCGAGCACGCTCCGCAGCCGCCGCACCTGCGTGCGCAGCTGGTGCACCGCGTCGGGCTCGTCGGCGACCGCCGCCGGCTCGAGCTCCGCCATCCGCTCCCCGATCGCGCGAAGCGCCGCGAGCGCCGCGGTCCCCGCGTCGGCGTCGGATGCGATCGTCTCGACGGGCGCGACCTCGGTGTCAGCCATGCGGCAATGCTACGGCCGCGCGGCCGACGTTCGCGGCTCGCAGATCACCACCGGGATGTCGCGCCGCGTGCGCTCCTGGTAGTGCGCGTAGCCCGGGTACGCGGCCGTCACGTGCGGCCACAGCTCGGCCTTCTCCTCCGGCGTCGCCGTCCTGGCCCGCACGACGCGGCGCTCGTCGCGGAGATCGATCACCGCGTCGGGGTCGGCGACGAGGTTCAGGTACCAGGCCGGATGCCGATCGGATCCACCCTTCGACGCGACGAGCACCACCCGCTCGGGCTCGACGATCGGCGCCGAGAGGATCGCCACGCGCGGCTCCCCGGTGCGCCGCCCCGTCGTGTGCAGCTCGACGGTCGTCATTCCCGCGATGCGCCACCCGAACCGGCCGCGCGTGACCCGGATCACCCACCGGTGGAACCCCGAGAGGGCCGCCATCGTGCGGTCGCCGAGGATGCCGCCACGCGATGCCATGACTCGAGCGTAGGCCTGTGCCGGTGCCGTGGCACGCTCACGCCCGCCGGTCCTCGCGCTGCGTCGCCGCTCGCGGCAGGATGGGGCCGTGGACCGACTGCCGATGAGCTCACCGCCCCTGCCGGGGCGCGTGCTGGTCGAGCAGCATTGGCGCGACCTGGTCTTCCTGCATTGGCGCGTCGCGCCCGAGCGTGTCGAGCGCTACCTGCCCGAGGGCACGCGCCCCGACGTGATCGACGGTGCGACGTGGGTCGGACTCATCCCGTTCGTCCTCGCGGACACCCGGTTCCCGCCGCTGCCGGCGCTGCACCGCCTCGGCACGTTCGTCGAGGTGAACGTGCGGCTCTACGCGCGCGACGACCTCGGACGCCGCGGGGTCGTGTTCCGCACGCTCGAGGCCGGGCGGCTCCTGCCGGTCATCGCCGCGCGAGCCGCGTTCGGGCTGCCGTATCACTGGGCACGCGCGAGCGTGGTCAGGCGAGTGGATGCCGCGGGCCTCGAGCTCGAGTTCCGGAGCCGCCGGCACGGCCCCCACGGGCCGTCCACGCGCATCCGTGCACGCCTCGGCGAGCCGGTGCCAGGCGCGACCTTCCTCCGGTGTCCCCGCACGCTGGCTGAAGCGCCGGCCGTCAAGCTCATTCAACTCGGCCA
>DASTQT010000181.1:0-12728 GCA_035761605.1 Agromyces sp.
CGGACACGACCTTGGTGCGCCGCGCGTGCAGTTCCTCCGACTTCGGACCGGGGATGGCGGTCACGACCTGACGCTCCTGGGGCACGGAATACACCGGGGCGGTCGCGGTCTCTGCGGGAGTCTGGGTGTCAGTCATGATGCCCCCAAGCCTATCGCCGCCGCCTGCGGTCGCCCGCGGCCCGCCCGTGGCGGTCCGGGTGCAGAATCGACGGTGGAACGAACGACGGCAGGAAGGACGAGGGATGCTCGGGGAACACCACTACACGCTCGAACTCGAGTGGCAGGGGGACCGCGGCGAGGGCACGTCGCACTACCGCGCCTACAGCCGTGCGCACGTCGTGCGAGCGGCCGGGAAGCTGCACGAGATCGCCGGGTCGAGCGACCGGGTGTTCCACGGCGACCGGGAGCGCTGGAACCCCGAGGAACTGCTCCTCGCGGCCCTCAGCGAGTGCCACATGCTCTCGTACCTGCACGTCGCGACCCGACACGGCGTCGTCGTGCGCGGCTACACGGATGCCCCGTCGGGCACGATGGTCGAGGACGGCCGCGGCGGGGGTGCCTTCCGGGAGGCGATGCTCCGCCCACGGGTGGTGGTGGCGGATGCCTCGATGGCCGACGTCGCCCGCGAGATCCACGCCGAGGCATCCGAGAAGTGCTTCATCGCGGCATCCGTCAACTTCCCGGTCCGGCACGAGCCGGTCACGCTGGCCCGCGCCTAGCCGGTCAGATCGCGGGCAGCGGCGCCGACCCGGGCGCGTCGGGTGCGGGCGGCGCGGGGGGCGGGCACGGGTACCCGCCGACGAGCCGCGAGCACGGCGGGAAGTACGCGGGTAGGCGCTCCTCCTGCGGATCGCCGAACCAGCGGTGCCAGAGCCGCCAGAAGTTCAGGTTGCCGTAGGCCGAGCAGTCGTCGCCGCCCGACGGGTCGTCGAGCACGGCGTCGTTCGGCTGGTAGGGCGTGTAGTTGTAGAGGTTCGCGGTGGCCTGGTTGCGGATCTGCACCGACGAGACCCCGCACGCGGCATCCGGATGGAACGGCACGTCCACCGAGCCGACCTGGAACTGCCGGTCGGGCTGGGCGGAGTACTGCCGGAACTGCCAGCCGGCCCGGTACACCTGGTTGAAGAAGCCGAAGTAGCGCGCGTCGCAGTCGGCGGTGTCGGGGCAGCCGTAGCCGGTCGCGCGCTCGTAGCCGCGAGCGCTCGGATGCGTGAGCAGCGACTGCTCCTTCTGGAGGAGCACGAGGAAGGTGCGGGGGCTGATGTCGCACGCTGCGGCGACCGCGGCGATGATGCGGCTCGCGCTCATGCGGGTCGCGCCCTCGACCTCGTCGCAGTGCATGGGGCCGGCGGCGGGCACGTCGGCGACGTCCTCGGTGTAGTCGGCGAGGCAGGGCACGTCGTCCACGGGGCGGCAGTCGCGTTCCTCGAGGAAGTCCTGGATGGCCGGCGCGGTCATGGCGCCGGCGTCGTAGAACGCGTCGTCGCTGACGATGAAGCCCGGGTCGAACCGGTCGGTCGACGGGATCCGCCGGTCGCCGGCCGACGTCTCGCCGCGATCGAAGTCACCGGGCGCGCTGCAGCCGGCCAGGGCGAGCGCGACGGATGCCGCGAGCGCGGCGATCCACGTGCGCGCCGTCGTCCTCATCGAAGCGACGATACCGGCGCGGGCTCCCCGGTCGCTGGGAATCAGACGCGTTCGCGCGGCGCGACGCGATCGGCGATCCTCGCGAACGTGCCCTGCGGGGGGAGCTCGTTGTAGGCGTCGGCGAGTTCCTGCCCGGAGAGCGCGTGGATCGCGGCCATGATCTCGTCGGTCGCGGCGCGCCGGGCGCGCCCGGAGTCGGCGCCGCCGTGGCGGCTCACGTCGATCGGCGCGCCGAAGCGCACGGTGACGGGCCGCACGCGCGGCAGTCTCGATCCGACGGGCTGGATCTCCTGGGTGCCGAGGAGGCCGACGGGGACCACGATCGCGCCCGTGGTGAGTGCGAGCCAGGCCACGCCGGTGCGGCCCTTGTAAAGCCGTCCGTCGAGCGAGCGCGTGCCCTCGGGGTAGAGCGCGAAGGCGCTCCCCGCCTCGAGGATGCGACGGCCCTGGTCGAGTGCGGCCTGCGCGGCGGCGCCAGCGCCGCGCTCGACGCTCACGGCGCCGATCGCGGTGAAGAACGTGCGCGAGACCCAGCCCTTCAGGCCGGTGCCCGTGAAGTAGTGCGACTTGGCGAGGAACTGCACGGGCCGGGGTGCGGCGAGCGGGATGACGATGCTGTCGACGAACGACAGGTGGTTCGAGGCGAAGATGACGGCGCCGTGGCGGGGAACGTTCTCGGCGCCGGTGATCGTCGGCCGGTAGATGAGGCGCACGAGCGGTCGCAGGACGCCGCGGACGAGGCCGTAGACGGGTCCGGGCTTCGACGGCGGGGCGGGGACGGCGTCGGCCTCGATCTCACTCACCCTCCGACGCTACGTCACGGGGTATGCGCAGGGCGGAATATTGCGACGACGGACGGAACGGGCTCGCTCGGTGCGCCATCATGGGCGCATGGACCTCACCGCGGACGACGTCGTCGAGCTCGGCGACTCCGGCGTGCGCGTCGCGGTCGCCGCGACGGGGCGGCGCGGGCCGGGCGTCGACGCGGTGCTGCGTGCTCATCTCGCCGCGACGGCGGGCGTCCCGGCCGACGACGTCGAGCTCGACCACGCCTGCACGGTATGCGGCGCCCGCCACGGCTGCCCGACGGTGCGCTACCCGACGACGCCGTCGGGCGGGCGCTGGTTCGCCGACGCGGCGGTGGGCGGCGGCGTGGTGGTGGCGGCGGTCGGCACGCGCCATCCGGTCGGGGTGGGCATCGAGGTCGCGGTGACCGACGCCGGGGCGCTCGTCGACGAGGTCGCCCTGCATCCCGAGGAGCGCGACCGGCTCGAGGCGCTGGACGCCGCGGCGCAGCCGCTCGTGCGCGCCACGCTGTGGGCGCGCAAGGCCGCTCTGCTGCGCGCGCTCGGTCATGCGGGCGTCATCGAGCCGTCCCGGCTCGCCGTGAGCCTGCCGGGCGAGGACGACGGCGTGGGGCGCATCGTGCGCACGGTGCCGGACTTCGGGTCGACCTGGGATCGGATCCGGCTGCACGACGTCGCGGTGCCGGGACGCGTCGCGGCATCCGTCGCGGTGCTGCCGCGTCGCTGACCGATCGACGCGGGCCGGGCCGGCAGGGCCCGGGGGCCGCGGGCCCGCGTCCTAGAGTGGACGGGTGCGCAGCGTCATCATCCTCGGGTCAACGGGTTCCATCGGCACGCAGGCGCTCGACGTCATCCGCGCGAACCCGAACCGGTTCGAGGTCGTGGGCCTGGCGGTCGGGTCGAACCGCGCCGAGTTGGAGCGGCAGGCGGCGGAGTTCGGCGTCGAGCAGACCGCGGTCGGCGTCGAGGAGGCCGTGCAGCTGGTGCGCGACGCCGACGCCGACGTCGTGCTGAACGGCATCACGGGATCGGTCGGCCTCGGCCCCACGCTCGCGACGCTCGAGCGCGGCATGACCCTCGCGTTGGCGAACAAGGAGTCGCTCATCGTCGGCGGCGACCTCGTCACGCGCCTCGCCCGGCCGGGCCAGATCGTGCCGGTCGACTCCGAGCACTCCGCGATCGCGCAGGCGCTCCGCTCCGGCACGCACGAGGAGGTGCGCCGACTGGTGCTCACCGCGTCGGGCGGACCGTTCCGCGGACGCACGCGCACGGAGCTCGCCGGTGTGACGCCCGCTGAGGCGCTCGCGCACCCGACCTGGGACATGGGCCTCGTGGTCACCACCAACTCCGCGACGCTCGTGAACAAGGGCCTCGAGGTGATCGAGGCGCACCTGCTCTTCGACATCGACTACGACCGCATCGACGTGGTCGTGCACCCGCAGTCGATCGTGCACTCGATGGTCGAGTTCGTCGACGGATCGACCATCGCGCAGGCCTCGCCGCCCGACATGCGCCTGCCGATCTCGCTCGGCCTCGACTGGCCGCACCGCGTGGCCGCCGTCGGGAAGCCGCTCGACTGGACGACCGCGCAGCAGTGGACGTTCGAGCCGCTCGACGACGACGCGTTCCCCGCCGTCCGCCTGGCCAAGCAGGTCGGCCGCGCGGGCGGCGAGTACCCGGCCGTCTTCAACGCCGCGAACGAGCAGGCGGTGGCGGCCTTCCACGCCGGGCGCATCGGCTTCACCGACATCGTCGACACCGTGCGCGAGGTCGTCGACCGACACGAGGCGGGCTCCGGGACGCTCACGGTCGACTCGCTGGCCGACGCCGAACGCTCGGCGCGACGGGCGGCCGACCTGCGCATCGCCCGGGGGTAGCGCGACCGCCCGCGTCGCATCATCCGTTCACAGCCCGCGGCCAGCGCGCACCAAGGGATCGCCCCTACGATGACGGGGTGGATTCCGTGCTCGCATTCGTGATCGGCGTCGCCATCATCGTGGTCGGCCTCGCCGTCTCGATCGGCCTGCACGAGATCGGGCACCTCGTGCCCGCGAAGCTCTTCGGCGTCAAGGTGACGCAGTACATGATCGGCTTCGGGCCGACGATCTGGTCCAAGCGCACGGGCGAGACCGAGTACGGCATCAAGGCGATCCCGCTCGGCGGCTACATCGCGATGATCGGCATGTTCCCGCCCGGCAAGGGCGGCGCGGCCAAGGAGGACAGCACGGGCTTCTTCCGCACGCTCGTGCAGGACGCGCGCGACTCCAGCGCCGAGTCGATCACGACCGGCGACGAGCACCGTGCGTTCTACCGGCTGCCCGTGTGGAAGCGCATCGTCGTCATGTTCGGCGGGCCGTTCATGAACCTGCTGCTCGCGATCGTGCTCTTCGCCGTGCTGCTCATGGGCTTCGGCATCTCGCAGCCGTCGACCACGATCGGGTCGGTCTCCGAATGCGCGCTGCCCGCGACGAGCGAGCGCCAGACGTGCGAATCCGGCGACCCGGCGGCGCCCGGTGCCGAGGCGGGCCTGCAGCCGGGCGACACGATCCTGGTGGTCGCCGGCGAGCCCATCGAGTCGTGGACCGAGTCGACCGCGATCATCCGCGACCACCCGGGCGAGACGATCGACCTGGTCGTGCTGCGCGACGGCGACGAGGTGAGCCGCGAGGTCACGCCGCTGCTCAGCGAGCGGTACGTCACCGACGAGCAGGGCATGGTCGTGACGGATGCCGCGGGCGAGCCGGTCACGGTCCAGGCCGGGTTCGTCGGCATCGGGCCGGCATCCGAGACGGTGCGCCAGCCGGTGACCGCCGTGCTGCCCCAGGTCGGCGCGAACGTGCAGGCGGTGGCCGCCATCATCCTCAATCTCCCGCAGCGGATCATCGACGTCGCCGAGGCCGCGTTCGGACCCGAGGAGCGCGACCCGAACGGGCCCATCTCGGTCGTCGGCGTGGGGCGCGTGGCGGGCGAGATCGCGAGCCTCGACGAGGTGCCGCTCGCGTCGAAGGCCGCGGGCCTCGTCGGGATCCTCGCGTCGCTGAACGTCGCGCTGTTCGTGTTCAACCTGATCCCGCTGCTGCCGCTCGACGGCGGCCACATCGCGGGCGCCCTCTGGGAGGCGATCCGCCGCGCCTGGGCGAAGGTGCGCCGCAGGCCCGACCCCGGGCCGGTCGACCTGGCGAAGCTCATGCCGCTGACCTTCGCCGTCGTGATCGTGCTCGGCGCGATGAGCGCGCTGCTCATCTACGCCGACATCGTCAAGCCGGTCAGCCTGTTCTGACACCGCGCGTACTCCCGGGGGAGTACGGGGCGGGCCTCCGCGGGGTCGATCCGGCGCGCGGGCTGCGGCGCTAGCATCGGGGGATGCCCGCGCCACCGTGGGACGGACCGCCCCAGTGGGACGGACGGCCCGAGCGATTCCGGCCCTCGCCGACGTTCACGCTCGTCGCGCCGGTCGTGGTGGCCCTCCTGGTGCAGCTGCCCGCGGCGATCGGCATCGCCCTGCAGCAGCACGCCGGCTGGGCGAACGGGCTCGCGCAGGTCTCGCTCGCGGCGGCCGGACCGCTGGCGCTGCTCGCCTCGCGGCGCGCACCCGGCCCCACCGTCGCGGTCGTCTCGGCGCTCGCGCTCGTCGACGTGCTGTTCGCGCCCGACGCCGGACCCCCGTACGTCGCGCTGGCGTTCGCGATCGTGCTCGCGGTCGTGCGCGGCGCGCTCGCGTGGGCCGTGGTCTCGGTGGTGGTCGGATGGGTCGCCGCGATCTCGCTCGGCGCGACCCTCGGGCTGTCGTGGCATCCGTTCCGCATCGCGCTCACGACCGCGCTGCTCGCCGCCTGCTTCGGCATCGGCGCGTTCGTGCGCACGCGCCGCGATCGCGTCGCCGCCTTCCGGGCCGACGCCGCCCGCCGTCGCCAGACCGCCGAGGAACGCGAGCGCGTCCGCATCGCCCGCGAACTGCACGACGTCATCGGGCACGCGCTCTCGCAGATCAACGTGCAGGCGAGCGTCGGCCTGCACCTCATGGAACGCGATCCCGCTCAGGCGCGCATCGCGCTGGAGCACGTGAAGTCCACGTCGAAGACCGCGCTCGAGGAGGTGCGCAGCGTCCTCGGCGTCATCCGCGGCGACGCCGACGCCCCGCTCGCGCCGCTCGCCGAGCTCGCGGAACTCCCGCGCCTGGCCGCCGCGTGGTCCTCGCCGGGATTCGAGGTCGAGCTGGTCGACCGCCTCGAGGAGGCGCCGGGGCGCGCCGTGCAGTTCGCGGCCTACCGCATCGCGCAGGAGGCGCTCACGAACGTGGTCCGCCACGCCGGGGCGTCGCTCGCGGTCGTGACCGTCGAGCACCTCGGCGACGACCTGCTGCTCACGGTCGACGACGACGGGCGGGGGCTCCGCGGCGCGGCCGAGGGCGGCGGCATCCTCGGCATGCGCGAACGCGCCGCGCTGCTCGGCGGCTCGGTCGAGGTCGACCGGTCACCGCGCGGCGGCACGCGGGTGACCGCGCGCCTCCCATGGGGGGCGACCGCATGATCCGCGTGGCGCTCGCCGACGACCAGGTGCTCGTGCGCGCGGGTTTCCGCGCGCTGCTCGAGGCCGAGCCCGACATCGAGGTCGTCGGCGAGGCGTCGACGGGCGAGGACCTGCTCGCCCTCGTGCAGGGGGCGCCGGTCGACGTCGTCCTGATGGACATCCGGATGCCGGGCGGCGACGGGCTGTGGGCGACCGAGCAGATCGCCGCCGACCCCGCCCTGGACGGCGTTCGCGTCGTCGTGGTCACGACGTTCGAGCTCGACGAGTACGTGGCTCGGGCGGTGCGCGCCGGGGCGAGCGGGTTCCTCGTGAAGGACACCGAGCCCGTGGACCTCATCCGGGCCGTGCGGGTCGTGGCGAGCGGTGAGGCCCTGCTGTCGCCCGGTGTGACGAAGCGCCTGCTCGAGCGCATGGCGACGGGGCTGCGAGACGCGCCCGACGCCTCGCGCCTCGAGGCGCTGACCGAGCGCGAGCGCGAGGTGCTGCGGCTCGTCGGCCTGGGGCTCACGAACGACGAGATCGCCGAGCGCCTCGTGCTGAGCCCGCTCACGGCGAAGACGCACGTGTCGCGGATCATGTCGAAGCTGCACGCGCGCGACCGCGTCCGGCTCGTGGTCGTCGCCTACGAGTCGGGGCTCGTCACGCCGGGCTGGCAGTAGCCCCGGCGGTCCGGTAGCCCTCGGTGACCTCGTCCTTGTGCGCGGCGAAGGCGGCCAGCACCTCGTCCTTCTCCTGGCTGGGCACTCCGACGGCGTCGAGCGTGCGGCCGAGCTCGGCGGCGACCTCGTCGAACTCGTCGGGGGAGATGCGAAGCCTGCGATGCGCCTCCTCCAGGCCGAGGACCGTGCTCCCGGGCACGGTGGGCGTGTACTCGAACGGTCCGCCGGAGACGTTGCACACCCAGAGGGTGCGCATGAACTTCAGGCCGGGGAGCCTGCCGAGGTTCTGCGTGTGCCATTCCCGGAGCGCCGGGTTCTCGGACCGCTGACCGACGATCGGGTTCTGGACGACGGCATCGCTGAAGTGGTCGACGACCGCGGCGATGGCGAAGACTCCGCCCAGCCGCTCGTAGAGGCTCTGCTCGGACATGACTGATCCCCCTTGATCACTCGAGTGCTTCTATTTTCAATGAGTCTTGATTATACAATGCCAGGACGCCCGGCGTCCATGGTCGCCGGCCGTTCCGACCCGCCCGGGGATGCTCCCCGGGGAGCAGGCGAGGTGTCTCCCGGCGGCGGATTCCCCGCGGCGACGCCGACCCGACCATGGGATCGACGGTCCCGTTCCGGGCCGCACGATCGACAGGAGACGCTCATGCTCACCACTCTCGCCACCGTCGCGGTGGCCACCCACGCCGGCCCCTGGGCGGCCGGCTGGGGATGGGCATTCTTCCTCATCCCCGTGTTCTGGATCCTCGTCATCGGCCTCGTGGTGTTCCTCGTCACGCGTGGCCGCCGTCGCGCCTGGGCCGAGGGCGGGTACGGCCCGCCGTGGGCGCGTGCCGCGTCCGCCGAGTCGACGCTCGCCGAGCGGTTCGCGAAGGGCGACATCGACGAGACCGAGTACCGGGCGCGCCTCGAGGTGCTGCGCACGAACCGGCCGAACGCCTAGGGAGGGCGGGGCGGGGCGGATGTCGCGACATCCGCCCCGCGCCGGTCAGGCGAGCGCTCGCTCGAGCGCGGCGGCCTGGTGCCGGTGCCCGATCGTCTCGTATCCCACGACGACCACGATCGGCGAGAGCGCCGCGACGACGATGCCGGTGCCCATGCTCGCGCCCGCGGCGACGACCTGGACCGCCGCGACGAGCGGCACGATGCTCCCGATGAACAGCAGGATGTGGAACGGGTCGAACTCCCGCAGGAGCAGCGTGTAGAGGGTGAACAGCGCGACCGAGAACACGCCGACGGGCACGACGACGGTCAGCAGCGCGAGCGTGTCGTCGATGTGCGCGACCCCCTCGATGACGTACGCCGCGACGTGCAGGCCGGCGCCGGTCGCGGCGAGCGCGCCGAACAGCACGATGTGGCCGTACCCCCACATCCAGCCTCGGCCGCGGTGCCGGGCGAGCACGGCGGCCGACGGCATGATGAAGTACACCCACCACAGGCCGAACGCCAGCATGGTGCCGCCGACGGTGACGAGCACCGCCTCGACGTCCCATCCCTGCTCCTCGACGACCGCCGAGATCGCGAGGATGGTGCCGAGCACGATCTCGCCGAGCGTGATGATGACGAGCAGTCCGTACCGCTCGGCGATGTGGTGCGGATGCCACGGGGTGCGGCCGCCGACCCGCTCGGCGATGATCGGGCCGGCCAGCTCGAACGCGACGAGCACGATCCAGGCGGCGACGGCACCCTGCAGGGGCGGGTTCACCATGAGCAGCGTGATCCAGCCGACCTGCGCGATCGAGACCAGCACGGCGTACGCGAGCGCCGTGCGACGGTGCGCGGGGTCGTGCCGCGCCGCGCGCAGCCAGAGCGCGACGACGGCGACGCGCATGATGACGTACCCGATGACCACGACCCGGTTCTCGAGCTCGCCGCCCTCGTCGATCGAGTGGAAGGTCTGCGGCAGGCCGAGCGCCAGCACGATGACGCCGATCATCTGCATCATGGTCGCGATGCGGAAGAACACGTCGTCGTTGTCGTACGCCGAGGCGAACCACGTGTAGTTGATCCACGCCCAGGTGATCGCGAACGCGGCGAACGCGAACCCGAAGGCGGCGGGAACGAAGTGCCCGAGCTCGAGCAGGTGCGCGGTCTGGCTGCCGGCCTGGCTGAACGCCGCGACGAAGACGAGGTCGAAGAAGAGCTCGAGCGGCGTCGCCGACCGGTGCGGCTCATCGGGGTCGCGCGCCGTCATCCGGCGCAGCCGGTGGTCGAGGCCGGTGACGCCGGTGACGGTGCGCTCGCTCATGCGACTATCGTGACAGCAGCAGCGCCTCACCCTGTCCGCCGCCGCCGCAGAGCGCGACCGCCGCCCTGCCGCCGCCGCGTCGCGACAGCTCGAGCGCGGCGTGCAGTGCGAGTCGCGCGCCGGAGGCGCCGATCGGGTGGCCGAGCGCGCTGGCGCCGCCGTGCACGTTGACCTTCTCGCGGTCGAGCGAGAGGTCCTTCATCGACTGCAGCGACACGGCCGCGAACGCCTCGTTGATCTCGACGAGGTCGAGGTCGCCGGCCTTCCAGCCCTCGCGCTCGAGCGCCGCGGCGATCGCGTTCGAGGGCTGCGAGTGCAGCGAGTTGTCGGGCCCGGCGACCTGGCCGGATGCCCCGACGACCGCGAGCCACGGCAGTCCGCGCTCCTCGGCCCACGCGCGACTCGCGACGACGACCGCCGCGGCGCCGTCGGAGATGGGGGAGGAGTTGCCGGCGGTGATGCTGCCGCCCTCGGCGAAGGCGGGGCGGAGCTTCGCGAGCGTCTCGGGCGTCGAGTCGGGCCGCACGCCCTCGTCGGCCGCGACGACGACCGGGTCGCCCTTGCGCTGCGGGATCTCGACGGGCACGATCTCGGCGTCGAACACGCCGTCGGCCTGCGCCTGGCCGGCGCGCACGTGCGACGCGGCGGCGATCTCATCCTGTTCGGGCCGGCCGAGGCCGTACCGCTCGTTGAACCGCTCGGTCGACGAGCCCATCGACTCGTGGTCGAACGCGTCGGTCAGCCCGTCGTGCGCGGTGACGTCGACGAGCTCGATGCCGCCGTAGAGGTGGCCCTTTCGAGACGCGGGGAGCACGTGCGGCGCGTTGGTCATGGACTCCTGCCCGCCGGCCACGACGACCTGCGCCTCGCCGAGCCGGATCAGCCGCGCGGCATCCGCGATCGCCACGAGGCCCGACAGGCAGACCTTGTTGAGGGTGATCGCGGGCACGCGCCAGGGGATGCCCGCGGCGACGGCGGACTGCTTCGCGGGGTTCTGCCCGGCACCGGCCTGGAGCACCTGGCCCATGATCACGGCGTCGACGTCGTCGGGGGAGACCCCCGCCTTGTCGAGCGCGCCGCGGATGGCCACGGTGCCGAGCTCGACGGCCGAGCGACCGGCGAGGTTGCCCATGATGCGGCCGAACGGGGTGCGGGCGCCGGCGACGATGACGACGTCGGGGAAGCTCATTTCGGTGGGACTCCTTCGTCTCGGGGTGCGCGAGGGTGTGCGCACCCGCTCGGGTTGCGCGTCGTGCGCGATCGACTCTAGTGTACGTTCCTGAGACCTGAACCACCTGTCAGGTTTCACCGACATCGACGTCATCTGGAGAGGCTCACAGCATGCGAGTTACACCGAAGTACCTCGCGCCGGCGCTCGTCGCCGCCGCGGCCACCGCCCTCACGCTGGCCGGTTGCGCACCGACCACCGCCGCCGGGGGAGGCGACGCCGGCGAGGCCGACGCCGCGCCCGTCGCGATCGGCATGATCACCTCGCAGACGGGGCCGCTCGCGGCCTACGGCGAGGCCTACACCGCCGGCTTCGAGGCCGGCCTCGACTACGCCACCGAGGGCACCGGCGAGGTCGACGGCCGCGAGCTCGAGATCACGTGGGAGGACGACCAGGGCAACCCCGACACCGCGGTCGCCAAGGCGAAGGACCTCATCGGCCAGGGCACCAAGGTCATCGCCGGCACCGTCGTGTCCGGCATCGCGACCTCGCTCGCCGAGCAGGCCGAGCAGAACGAGATCCTCTACATCTCGGGCCCGGCCGCGACCGACGCGATCACGGGCGTCAACGACTACACGTTCCGCTCCGGCCGCCAGACCTACCAGGACGTCGCGACCGCGGGCACCTTCATCGGCGACGCCGAGGGCAAGAAGGTGGTCGTGTTCGCGCAGGACACCGCCTTCGGACAGGGCAACCTCGCGGGCGTGCAGGCCGTGCTCGGCGGCCAGGGAGCGACGGTCGAGGGTGTGCTCGTCGCCGAGGACGCGACCGAGTTCACGCCGTTCGCGCAGCAGCTCATCGCCGCACAGCCCGACCTCGTGTTCGTCGCGTGGGCCGGCGCCTCGTCGGGCGCCATGTGGACCGCGCTCGAGCAGCAGGGCGTGTTCGACGCCGCACCGGTCGTCACGGGCCTCGGCGACGTCGCCACGTACCAGGCGTACGGCGAGGCGTCCGGGAACATCTCGTTCCTCAACCACTACTTCGGCGGCGCCGCCGGCACCGACGTCGAGGAGGCGATGATCGCCCACCTCGAGGAGAACGGCGCCCAGCCCGACCTGTTCTCGGCCGACGGCTTCGTGGCCGCGCAGATGATCGTGCAGGCCGTGCGCGAGGGCGGCGACGACGTCGAGGCGATGATCGACGCGCTCGAAGGCTGGACCTTCGAGTCGGTCAAGGGCGAGGTCACGGTCCGCGAGGACGACCACGCGCTCATCCAGCCGATGTTCCAGGTCTCGCTCGTCGAGGGCGACGCCGGGTGGGAGCCCGAGCTCGTCGAGACGATCGACGCCGAGACGGTCGCGCCGCCGGTCGTCGAGGGCAAGTGACCCCACCCGTCCACTGACGAACGGAACCGCACGGACATGACCGACCACCCGGCGCTCGAGCTCGAGCACGTCTCCCTCCGCATCGGCGGCGCGCAGCTGCTGCACGACATCTCGCTGGCGGTGCCCGAGGGCGAGATGCTCGGCGTCATCGGCCCGAACGGCGCCGGCAAGACGACGCTGTTCAACTGCATCACCGGCTTCTACGCACCGACCGCGGGCAGCGTCCGCTACCGCGGCCGGGACATCAGCCGGCTGCCGGTCCACAAGCGCACCGCG